>JBBSEE010000140.1:0-6787 GCA_038239995.1 Chloroflexia bacterium
GGGGCGGGGACTACGCGGGCCGAACGACAACAGCTACGCGATTAACACCTTCGGCTGCCAGTTCGCCGAGGTGGAGGTGGACATCGCCACCGGCATGGTGCGCGTCTTGCGCCTCATCGCGGTTCACGAGTCGGGGCGGGTCATCAACCCCATGACTATCACCAGCCAGCTATACGGCGGGGTCACGCAGGGGATGGGCTATGGGTTGATGGAGCATCGGGTGGTGGACCACCGCAGCGGCGTGGTGCTGAACCCCAACCTGACCGACTACAAGATACCGACCGCGCTGGACATTCCGCTAGAGATTGTCGGTGAGATGATTGACATCCCTGATACAATTGCTACTAGCACGGGAGCGAAGGGGGTGGGTGAGCCACCGATTGTCCCCACCGCCCCCGCGATTGCCAACGCGATATACGATGCCACCGGCGTGCGGGTGCTGGAAGTGCCAATTAGCCCCGACGTGCTGCTCGACGCGCTGCACCGCCGCGACCAGTCGGTGCCGACCGAGCAGCCTAGCACGCCGGAGCTTGTGCCAGTCGCTCAAGACAAACATAGGGAGTTATGTGGGCGAGCGCAACCCGCCCCTACAACCCTACATTCATCACTCATCACTCATCACTCATCACTGATTCTACATTCTACCTTCTACATTCTACAATCATAAAAGGAGGTTGCCCGCCAACAGAGAGATACGGTTTGCTATAACCCAAGCACAGGCGCAACCCCGGCAACGCTGCCGGACAGCTTGTAGCGAACCCGACGAAGGAGTTAGGTATGATGAAGCCATTTGACCACATCGAGGCCGACAGCACGGCCCACGTGGTCGCCCTACTGGGAGAGGGCAACAAGGTGGGGGCGGAGTTGCGTAGCGGCGACTTGCCGGTGCAGGTAATTGCGGGCGGCACCGACCTGCTCACGGTGATGAAGGATGACATTGTATCGCCCCAAACGCTGGTCAACATCAAGCGGGTGCCGGGGCTAGACCGCATCGAGTTCGACGAAGCGGACGGCCTCACCCTCGGCCCCCTGGTGACGCTCACCGACATCGAGATGCACCCCGAAATCGCCAGCCGCTACGCCGCGCTGGGCCAGTCTGCCCACCTATCCGCCAGCCCGCAGCTACGCAACATGGCGACGATTGGCGGCAACCTGCTGCAACGCTCGCGCTGCTGGTACTATCGCGGCCCCTTCGATTGCTGGCTGAAGGGGGGCGAGGTCTGTTATGCCAAAGAGGGGGAGAACAAGTACCACGCGATTATCAATCAAGGTCATTGCATCACGGTCAATCCGTCCGACCCAGCCCAAGCATTGATTGCCTTCGACGCTAGCCTTCGCATCGTGGGGCCGTCCGCCCAGCGGGATATTAAATTGGAGCAATTTTTTATCAATCCCACCCCGGAGCGGCGCAGCCTGAACCAGTTGGCCGACGACGAACTGATTACCGCGATTAGCCTGCCCACCCCGCCGCCGCATACCCGCAGCGTGTACCTGAAGATGATGGACCGACAGGTGTGGGGGTTCGCCCTCGTCAGTGTCGCCGCCCGCATCACGTGGGAGGATGACCGCGTTGCCAGTGCTAGCATCATTCTTGGCGGGGTTGCTCCCACCCCCTATCGCGCCGCCAGCGTGGAACAAGCCATCATCGGCCACTCTCGCGCCGACCTGCACAATGGCCGCGCCGACCGCGCCGCCCACACCGCCACCGCCGAGGCCCACCCGCTGGAACACAATGCCTACAAAGTTCCCCTCACTGCCGCGCTGATTAAGCGGGCGTTGTTGTCGCTATTAAGGATGATGTGAATCGCCCCTCTGTTCGCTTTGAGCAGGGGGCTTTCTTTGCTGCAACTTTCTTTTAGCCTCCCTCGTATATATATGCAGTACACAGGAGGTGCAAAGATGCAATTCCTCTCCTATCGGGGGCACAAGCTAGGAACAGTGCTGCTGGCGGTCGCCATGTTCACCCTTGTGGACGGGTGCGACCAGCCTGCGCCTACCCCGTTGCCCAAAGCGGCGGGCGCGGTAATAAGGTTCATTCCCCAGTATGCGGACGAGCAGCTGGCGGGGCTGGACATCCAGCAGGTATCCGCGACCAGCGACAACCTTACCATCACCCACCTTACAGTCATGACCACCTCGGACCAAATCTATCCAATCTTCGCTTATGGTCATGGCAAGCTAGCCCGCTACATTCTGCCCCCCGCTTATGTGGCATTCCGCGCTGGTCGGGCCGCGAACAGTGCGGACCAGATTGAGGTAGTGGACGTGAGCAACGGCGCAGCCACGATATACCCAGCCGAGGGTAAGCCGCAAGCTAAGTATGAGACTTTGTTCTATACCCCCTTCTCGCCCGACGGCCAGCAAGTGTTGGTGCCTAGTTTCGACGATACTTACTACCTGCTTAACCTAGAGACCAAGCAGCTTGCCCTTATCCCCAACCTCGATGCGTTTGAGATTATCGGCTGGTCGCCTGCTGATAACCTAATCTATGCTTTCAATATAAATAGGAGTTACGCAGTTGAGCAGGGCGTATGCGATTCGCCCCTACGTCATCAGGCGTAAATCCAGCCCCAACTGCGTAACTCCTAATAAAATACGATGGGAGGCGACAGCCGGTGGAGCGATACAACCTGCAAGGAAAGCGGGAGGAGCTTAATCTACCCGCGCTGCGGAGCAACAAGTTCGATGACAGCGGGGTGAGCAATGTCATCCTCGCGCCCGACGGCAAGGCTCTCTACTACCAAACCCACACCTCTACCCAGTCGTTGCCACCCGTCCAAGGCCCGGTTACCCAGTGGAACGTGATTCAGCGTTACGATATAGCCAGTGGCGCGACCAGCCTAGTAGTCCGCGCCGCCCCCGACACCTACTTCAACACCGGCTACGGCGGATTTGCGCTTTCATCGGACGGCAACTCACTTGCCTATGTCCAGACTACACCTTCGTCCAGCAGCGATATTGACCAGACTACTATCTGGCGGCTCGACCTTGCCCCCCCCAGCACCCCGATTAGCGTGACTAGCTCGCTAAACAACGCATACCGCTTGCTCTGGTGCGGCGACAACCTGTACGCTTTTGGCAGTGCGGCACACGGGAGCAGTTGGGTGGGGATTCCGCTGGCGAAGGGCCTGCCCGTGCCCGACAACCAGTTGGTGAGGCTGAAGGGCGAAGTGCTGGGCTGCGCTCCGTAGGGTGGGAAAGCTGCCAGCGGGACTTGAAAGCGGACAAGCGGACTACGTTAAGGGGTCGCCCCCGCTGGTGGTAGAGTTTGGCCGCCTGATGCACCCCCACCGCGCCGTTTACCTCCAGCCGCAGCTATGACAATCCGTAGCTGGATGCCTATGTGCGAGGGCCACCCGCCCCTACAGTCGGCGGTTTACCTTGCCCACCGCCGCTTGGTCGAGGGGGCGGATAATCATCTCGTCAATATCCACGTGCGGGGGGCGGCTGGCGGCGAAGATGATGCACTCGGCGATGTCCTCTGGGGTGAGCGGCTGCAAACCGGCGTAGACGTTCCGCGCCTTGTCCTCATCGCCGGAGTAGCGCACGATGCTGAACTCGGTCTCGGTCAGGCCGGGGGAAATCGCCGTGACCCGAATGGGCTGGCCCAGCAGCTCTAGGCGTAGGGTGCGGGTAATCGCCAGAGCGGCGTGCTTGCTGGCGGCATAGACGCTGCCCCCCTCGTACACCTCGTGCGAGGCCACTGAGGTGAGGTTGATGATGTGGCCGCCACCCTGCTGCACCATCAGGGGGATGACGCGGCGGCTCATGTACAGCAGCCCCATCACGTTGGTGTCCATCATCTCCTGCCACGCATCGAGGTCGCCCTCGGCCACCGGGTGCGTCCCGCGGGCTAGCCCCGCATTGTTGAGCAGAATGTCTATCCGCCCCAACTCGCGCTGGCTGGCCTCCACGAATGCGTCCACCGAAGCGGGGTCACGCACATCCAGCGCGGCGGTGTACACCTTGGTCGCCCCATGACCGATGAGGCCATCGCGCATCTCCGCCAGCCGCTCCGCCCGTCGCGCCCCTAGCGCAAGGTAGCAATCCTCCGCCGCGAACGCCAACGCCGTCGCCCGCCCAATCCCGCTGCTGGCCCCGCTAATCATCACCACTTTACCCTTCAAGTTCGCCATGCTCTCCTCCTTCGTGCAGTTTCTGCCCTCATTATAGCACAGCTTTGCGCGATTAGTGGGGCAGATTTGGTATAATTGACTGGCGCAAAGCCAACCTTAACCCCAGATACAGGAGAGGAGCAATACGGTTATGACCGAGCAGAATAGTATCAGCTTGAAGCCGGGCGATGTCGCCCCCGATTTCACCCTGAAGAACGCGGACAACCAAGATGTCAGCCTACACGATTTTCGGGGGCGGCCAGTAGTGCTGGTCTTCTACCCCTACGATTGGAGCAGCACCTGCACCAATGAGATGAACCTGTACCAAGAGATGCTGCCCGACTTCGCGGAGAAGAACGCGACTGTACTAGGCATCAGCGCGGACAGCCGCCACAGCCACAAGGCGTGGGCGCAGCAACTGAACCTCACCTTCCCCCTGCTGGCCGACCGCAAGGGAGAGGTTATCAGCGCATATGGCGTGCAGCATCCCGACGGGGCGGCGCAACGGGCTACCTTCCTCGTGGACAAGGATGGCAAAATTGCCCTCACTGATGTGTCCAACGACCGCAACATCATCCCCGAACTGCCCAAGGTATTCGCCGCGCTGGAAGAGACTGAGGGTAAGTAGCGATGACCCTCACCCCCCGTACAATGCCGGAAGTGACCGACGCGGATTGGCGTGAAGGGCCGGATGACGCGCCGCTCACGCTGGTGGAATATGGCGACTTCGAGTGCCCTTACTGCGGGGCGGCTTTCACCGAAGTGGAGCAAGTGCGCCAGCAGATGGGCGACCAACTGCGCTTCGTGTTCCGCCACTTCCCCATCACCAGTAGTCACCCCCATGCCCAGCTAGCGGCGGAGGCAGCAGAGGAGGCGGGGCGGCAGGGCCAATTCTGGCCGATGCACCGCCTCCTCTACATCAACCAACGGCTGCTTCAGCGCGAGGATTTGCAACGCTACGCCAGCGGCTTGGGCCTCGATATGGCCGCCTTCACCGCCGCGCTCGATGAACGCACCCACAAGGACAAGGTGCGCGACTCCTTCCGCCAAGGCATTCGCGCCCGGGTGCAGGGTACGCCCACCTTCTTCATCAACGGCACCCGCTACGACGGCGAACATACCGCCGAGGCGATGGCCGCGGCCCTGACCGAAGCACTTGCTCAGGCTTGAGGTTTGAGGAAGTGATGAGTGATAAATGGTGAATGGTAAATGGTGAATGGTAAATGGTGAATGGTAAATACAAGGCCGAAGCGCATCAAGCTAAAGCCTCTCCCAGCGGGAAACCCCCTTGTGGGGTTCCCTGTGGGTAGGTTTGGTGAGGGAGAGGCTCGCCCCGCATCAACGTTATCGCAACTACCGCCCGCCAGCGGTTGTGACCGCTGAGGTAGCGATTTCCACCCAAATCAAAACCCCCACCCATTGCGGGCGGGGGTTCGTTTTATATAGCGAACTACGCGCTGAGGGTTTGGGTCGGGGCGGTGGGGTTGCTCGTCTCGGCGGCGGTACTGGTCTCGACCTTGACTTCCTCGACCGGGGCTGCGCCCGCCTTCTTGAACACGAAGTAGCCCTTCTCCGGCGGCATCTGCTGATGCACCGCCACTAGCTCCCAGCCGTCGCGCCCCAGTTGGTCTAGGTAGCGGCGCACGAACGCGGTGCTGCGCTCCCCCTTGTTGATGAGCGTCTCTTCACCCTCGACCGAGATGCGTCCGCGAAAATCCACGAATACGACCTTATATTGCCAACCTTCCATTTTGCTTACCCCTTTCGTATGGGTCTGGTATCTTGTAGGTACTGCCCGGCTTCCCGCGCGGGCCAAACCTTGCCCGTCGCATAAAGTCATTATATGCCGCCCCCTACCCCCCGTCAATAGAAAATGGCCCATTGCTGGGCCAGTCTAACGCAAGTCTAACGCGCCGGTAAACCTCCCGTCCCACCGGGAGGGGCTGGGGTAGGAGGGAAGGCCACCACTCGCCCGCTACCATCCCCCTACCCTCGCCGCCGGGGGGAGGAAACTAGCGGGGGTTTGGGGGGGTTGACCCCCAACTGGCGAGGCATAGGTTGGCTAATCGTATAGCTGGGTGGTGGGTCAGCCGCTGGGGGTCAGCCCCCCAGACCCCCGCTAGTTTCCCCTTCTTTTTATTGGAGTTACGCATTTGGGCAGGGCGTATGCGATTCGCCCCTACGTCATCAGACCTATCTCCAGCCCCAACTGCGTAAGTCCTATCCAAAATCCAAAATCCCCAATCACTTCAGCCAGTGGTCCAGCTTCCGCAGGAACATATCCATATCGTCGCCGCCGAACACCTGCACGCGGGGGATGGTGTAGAGCAGGTTGTCACCGTTCTGGCGGGGGTCGCCGAGGCCGTAGGCGGTAAGGAAACCGGCGGCGCGGACGTGCTGTATCGCCACATCGTTGTAGCCGCCGAAGGGGTAGGCGAAGTGCTTGACCGGGTGGCCGAGCAGCTTCTCTAGGTTGGCCTTTGCCACATCCAGTTGCTCCTTGAACTCCTCATCGGTCTTGAGGGTAGCAAGGTTCTGGTGGTCGTAGGTGTGGCTACAAATCGCGTGGCCGGTCTTGTCGAGGTAGCGCAGATTGTCGGAGGTAAAGAAGTTCTCCTTGTCTAGCACCACCATCATGGGGAACCACGCCGCTTTCAGGCCATACTTTTCCA
>JBBSEE010000141.1:0-6730 GCA_038239995.1 Chloroflexia bacterium
CTCCCACCACCGCCCCGCCGCCTACTGCCACCCCCAAACCCGCTCCGCCGACCACCACCCCCTAATCGCCCCTCACCCAGACGTAACGCCACGCCCACCCAAAGTTGCCGGTGGGCGTGGTGCGTGATGAGGTTGACAGGGCCAGCGTTCAACCTCTATAATGCCTGCAAGTAACATTTGCTTCACGCAGGAGCCAACCATGAACCCTATCCCACCCCCACCGCCCCAAACCCCTAGCCCGAACAACGTCCGTGGCACCCAGAACAATGTGGGGGGCGACCAGTATAACGCCGCCCACGACCAATTTGTCGCCAACCGTGACGTTTCCGTGGTGGAGAACAATCAAGGGGTCATCAATCAACATCCGGTCAATGTGGCGGTCAACCAAGGGCTAACCGGCCCCCAAGCAGGGGCCAAGCTCGGCTGCGTCACGGTCAACATCGCGGTCACAGTGGTCGGCTCGATTAGCGTGCTGTTCATCGGGGCGTTCCTTGCCCTCAACTTCCTCGTCGCCAACCCCGACCTGACTGGCATCAACGTGGGCGGGGACATCGCGCTACGGGGGCCGGGCATGGCTGCTCCCCTTGCGGCGGGGCCAACCAACGGCTGGGCGGTGGGCAAGCGCGGTGCAATCTTGTACTATGATGGCGAATGGCACAACTACGGCAGCAGCCCCACCACCAACAACCTCAACGCCCTCTCTTACGATGGCAGCAACGGCTGGATAGTCGGCGATGGTGGCACTATCCTGCACATCGGCCAGAATCAGTCGGTCGCCCCCGCCCCTAGCCCCACCAAGCACGACCTAGTCAGCGTCGCGGGGGTGAATGAGGCCGTCGCGGTGGACAATGGCGGCGGTATCTATCGCTTTGACGGTAGGGTGTGGCAGTCGCAACCGACTATGAACATGGGCTTGCCGCCCGCCCGCGTGATTGCGGTGGGCAATGGCTTCATCATTACTGCCGCCAATGGCAACTTGACCCCGATTGACAATCCCTTCCAAGACCTGAGCATGACCCCGCCCAGCACCCAACCTAGCGTCGAGCCAATGGGCGGGCACATCGCTGACGTTACCCTTGCGCCCGACCACAGCACCATCTGGGCGGTGGGCAGCGGCGGGGGCATCTACAAGCTGGAGCATAACGGCTGGCGGGCCATCGCGTCACCCACTAAGGCCGACCTGCATAGCATCTACTTCAGCCCCAATGGGCGCGGCTGGGCGGTGGGGGCGGGCGGGGTCATCCTCAGCGGCAAGGCAGAGGTTTGGACCTTGGTGAGCGGCCCGACCAGCGACAATTTGAACAGTGTCTACGTCAGCACCAGCGGGGTGGCGTGGGCAGTGGGCGACAAGGGCCGCATCCTGCGTTACGATGGCACCGCGTGGCAGAAGGCCAAGTGATTTTGGGTTTTGGATTTTGGATTATGACCAGCTTTGCCACCCCGCGTTTATGTTAACCCCCGCGTTTGACTCCGCCGCGAACCTGTAGTATACTCTACCCCGCTGCAACCCAGACCGATTAGACCGGCGGGCAGGCCCAATCAGTGGCCTTGCCCCTTAGAGGAGCAGGTGCAAACATGGCAACCGCAAACGAATTGCTGACCAAAGGCAAGCTGGCCGCCACCAGTGGGCAGAAGGACATCGCCCGCGAAGCCCTCAATCGCGTGGTAGAGATGGAGCCGAACAACGAGGAAGCATGGTTGTGGCTCAGTGGGGTTGCCAGCAGCCTGACCCAGATGCGCTCGGCCTTGGAGCGGGTGCTAACTATCAACCCCAACAATCAGCAAGCCCGCGAGGGTCTGGCGTGGGTGACGACCCGCGAGGCCCAGATGCGGGCGGCGCAGGCAGCGCAAGCGGCGGCCACCCCCGCCCCTGCGACTGCGACCGCTGCCGCCCACTCCTCCAACCTGCCCCTGACCGACACCTTTACCGCCGAGGAGGAGGGGGAGGACGAGGAGCCGACCGAAACCCCCATCATCGCCCCGCCCCTAGCCGAGGGCGAGTCGCCTAAGTACCCCAACGCGGGCCTGCGCCTGCTGCTGCTGTCGGTGGAGAAAGTGACCGGCGAAAAGGGGGTCAACGCCCTGCTCAACGCCAGCGGGTTGCACAAGTATGTAGGCAACTTCCCCACTAACGATATGCGCTTCATCATCCCCTACGAGGAGTACAGCGCGTTCGGGCGAGCGATGGAGGACTTCTATGGGCGCACCACCAAAGCCTTGCAACTGAAGGTGGGGCGGGAGATATTCCTCTACGGCCTGAACGAGCAACCCCGCCTCCTCGGTGTCCTCAGCACCGCGATGAAGTTCATGCCCTTGACGATGAAGACCAAGCTTACCCTCAACAAAATGGTCAGCACCGCGCGGGGGCTGAATGTCCCTACCCACCTCGAAGAGGACAACGACTCCTTTACCTACGTGATGGAAGTCTGCCCCTACTGCTATGGCCGCCAGACCAGCGTGGGCTGCAACGCCCTGTCCGGCACGATTGCCAGTGCCCTCAACTGGGCGACGGGCAAGACCTTCCATGTCGAGGAGGTCACTTGTCGCGGCAAGGGCGACCGCACCTGCTCCTATCGCGTGGACAAGAACCCCGTCGAAGGGTGAGGCGATTCAAACAACAAACAAGCCCCCAGCGGGGGTTTGGGGGAGAATGGTGATTAACTGTTTGGCCCGGCGCAATGCAGCCAGCGGACTCGAAAGCGGACAAGCGGACAACGATAATGCGGGGCAAGTGGCGCGGTTACGATAAACTTTAGTGCGCTTCACGGGGGCGAGTGCATCTCGCCACTACGTCTGTTAGGACTTTGCACTATCCACCGGCTGCTTTTTATGTCTGATAAGCGTAATGGCAGGTCAGCATTCCTCCCCCAACCCCCGCTGGGGGCTTTTATGTTCAGGGCGGGCCAGCATTCCCACCCTAACTTTGCTGGAGGTTTGTTGTAGGGGGATGATAATGCTGCTCGCGCAGCTTGGCAATCAGCCTGAAGGTCGGCTCGTCGTCAGGCGATAGCTGCACGAGGCGGAGGCGGGGGTCGAAGTTGACTGCGGTCGGCCATGCGCGGAAGCGGAGTGGGCCGAAGATGGGATGCCGCCCCGCCACGCTGATACCCCCGATGATCAGCGGCGCATCGCCGTTGTCGGGTGGGATGGCGGCCAACGTCTCGGCTAGGGTTGCATCGGGCATACTGCCGAGGTCGGGGCCGAAGCGAGTTCGCAGCAGGCGGGCGGCGTGGCTGATTAGCTGTTCCTCGTTGTCCACGAACTTGCCCAGCAGTCGCGCGTAGGTGTGCAGAATAGCGACCACGTTCTGGCCGCGCCACCGCTCTAGCACGATGCCGGGCAAGCTGCCCAGCGCGGCGGCCATCTCGTTCCACGCGATAATCGTGCCTGCAAAGTCCAGCGCGGCGGCGGGCAGGTCGAAGCTGGCGAGCAGCGGTTCTACACTGGGGCGCAAGGCCTTAATCTCCGCCTTGCTAATCACCGCGCGGCGTTCGCTCAGGCCGTAGCCCGCCTGCTCCAGCAACTCCTTGCGCTCGGCGAAACCCAGTGCCAGCGCGTCGGCCATCCGCAGCAGGGTGTCCTGCTCCGGCAAGGCCTGCCCCTGCTCGATGCGGCAGACGGTGCTGGGGTTGCTCCAACCCATCGCTGTCGCCAAATCCATCTGGCTCCATGGCCGCCCGTTCGCCTTGCGTTGCTGCTGGCGGTAGCGGGCAATCATCAACCCCACCACTCGCGCCGCCTGCGCGTCTGTCTTCACCCTTGTCATCCCCCCCTCCCAACTTTCCCCACTGAGGAGGAGTTAAGCCTTAGTCTCCTCACCCCCCGGTTGGGCACGGGCGGCGAAATCGGCGAGTATCCCGTCCCGCAGGCCGCGCGTGGAGACCAGCATCTCCTTCGCTCCCACTATGTGGGCAATCGCAAGGGCAATCAAAGCCCCGCCCACGATGATGCCCGCGCGGTCGGGGCTGAGGCCGGGGACAACTACCCGCTCCGCTTCGTCCAACTCGGCCAGCCAATAGATGTCGTTGCGTAGCCGCGCCACTGGCAGGCGATAGAGGTTGACCTTCTCGCTGCTGCCACTCTGCTGGGCGTTGTCAATCGCCCCCATGTTTGTCACCGTGCCGCCGCTGCCCACCAGCGTGGCGTGCTGGCAATCGTCGAGGAAGCCAACCTGTTCACGTATCGCCCATTCAATGTAGTGCTGGATACGGCGCAGGCGGGTCTTGCCCACCCGATTGGCCGCGTCAGGGTACATCTTCACCACACTGCTCGCCCCCACCGCCACACTTGCCACCTGCTGCACCTTGTCGCCATGCCCGTAGATTAGCTCGGTGCTGCCCCCGCCGATGTTGAACACCAGCAGCGGCATATTCCCACCCCCTGCCCCTCCCGGTGGTAGGGGAGATGATACGCCCTCTATAGTAGAGTTAGCCGGGGGGATGAAGTCACGAGCCACCCCGCGATAGAGCAACTCGCCCTCCTCCTCGCCGCTGATAATCTCCAGCTTCAGCCCGCAGCGTTCGCGCACCGCGACCAACAGATGGGCGGCGTTGTCGGCCTCGCGGGCAAACTGAGTTGCCACCGCGCGGATGCCGTCAACCTTGTGGTCGCGGGCAAGGGCGACGAAGCGGCACAGCGCGGCGACGGTGCGTTCGATGCCTGCCTCAGATAGCTGCCCGCGTTCGCCCATATCCATGCCGAGGCGGGTCGGCTCGAAGTCGCTGGCAAGCAGCTTAATCTCGCCTTCCGTATCTACCTCGGCGATGGTCATCTTGGTCGAGTTGGTGCCTGCGTCTATCGTTGCGTATCGGGCCATTCAGCTAATCCTCCCTATTATGGATGAGTTGGGCAGGGCAGATGCGATGCGCCCCTACGTGATGGTTGCGTTGTGGCGATGAACGTTGCTGCGTGGCGGGCTTCTCCCTCACCAAACCTACCCACAGGGAACCCCACAAGGGGTTTCCCGCTGGGAGAGGCTTTAGGTGGATGCGATTCGGCCTTGCATTTACCATTTACCATTTACCATTTACCATTCATCACTTATCACTTCCTTCAGCACTTCGGCCAGCGATGGTGGGTCGGCGTGGCTGATGTGCGCGTGGTTCGCCCCATTGAAGCGCATGAAGCGGGCCAACGCATCGCCCAGCGCAGCGAGGAAGGTGGGGTCATCGGCAAGATGGCGGTGGCGCGGCTCTAGGGTGAGGCGATGAATGAGCAACCGCCCACCCTTACGCTCGGCCTTGGGGTCGAGGCAGCCTACCAGTTCGCTGCCGTACAGGATGGGCAGCACGTAGTAGCCCCACCTTCGCTTGGCGGCGGGGGTGTATACCTCCCATAGATACTCAAAGTCGAACAGGTCAAGGATGCGTTTGCGCTCCCACATCAGGTTGTCCAGCGGGGCGATGAAGCTGACCGCAAAGGGCGCAGGCTCATCGTCGTGCATCGCCCCCACCTGTTCGAGCAGGGGCAAGTCTTTGGTCATCACGTAATAGTTGTCGGCCAACCCCGCGATGCCGATGCGGGTGAAGGTGGTGAAGTCGCATAGCTCTTGCAGCAGGGTCTGGCGTTGCTTGGCGGGGAGGTCGGCGGCGGGGTAGAAGGTCTTGAACCGTAGCGACCATTGCTTGGCGGTGGCGAGGCCGAGGGCCTTCAAGGTACGCACCGCAAAATACCGCTTGGCCTCGTCGGGGCTGACCGGACGGCGGTCAACCCAATCGGGCAACACCCGCGCGGTTAGGTCGAAGTAGCGCACCCCCCCGCGCCGATAGGCAATCTGCAACTCGTCGTAGGCCCACAGGTGTTCCAGCGCGTTGCTCACATCCTTGACCACATTGAAGCCGCCCGCCACGATGGGGCGGTTCTCGAAGTCGCGCGAACTGAGCGGCCCGCGCTTGCTAATCTCGGCCAGCACGAAGTCGGCCAATTCCTGATTGGCCGCCCGCCAGCGTTGCCCCCACGCGCTCATCGCCCGCCCCGGCTGGCGCAGCAGGCGATAATCTTCCAACGGCTGGATGTAGAGGGGATAGAGGCTCTCGAACACCCGCCGCGCTGGGCCATATAGCAGGTGGGTGAGATGCTCCGGCTGGTAGCCCGGCACGCGGCTGAACAGCACGAGGTCATGGTTGCGGGCCACCACACTGATGGTGTCCACCTGCACCAGCCCCAGCGCGTGGACCGCTTGCAAGGTGGCAGCGGCGGCATCGGGCGGCGGGGTGAGACTGTATGCCGCCGGCCACAGCCCCTGCTTCGCCAGCAGCAAGCGGCGGGCCGCTTCACGGGTTACGGTAATCATTGCCCCTATTATAATCGCCAAGTTGCGAACCTTCAAGCACACATGACCATTTTCCTATTTACAAGCGGGCATTGGCCGTGCTATTATGATTGCGACGCAAAGTGGGGACACAAAACGTGTCAAATCGCAATTATCGTAACCCTATCCTTCGATGTGTGAGGAGCGCAGTAATGACTAGCAACCCGGAACATAACCCCCCCAATCAGGCGCGGATGCTCGGCAGGCGTAAGCGCGGGCAAGGTCTGGTGGAGATGGCCTTGATTCTCCCCTTCATGCTGGTACTGACCCTCGGCATCGTAGATGTCGGCCTGCTTGTCTCCGACCGTTACAACGTGCTGTACGCCAGCCGCGAAGCCGCCCGTATTGCCACCGCCAACGCCTGCTTCCGCGACGATACCACCGTGATTGAGCGAGTTGCCGCGGTGCTGCGTACCAAGC
>JBBSEE010000142.1:0-6717 GCA_038239995.1 Chloroflexia bacterium
TCACTAAGGGGATACCCAGCAATGGCTACGCTAACGGCAACGGCCACCGCAGTGGTAACGGCTACGCTAATGGCAACGCTAATGGCAACGGGTACACTAATGGCAGCAGTAACGGTAACAGCAATGGGGCGCGGTACAACGCGCCTCATCCTCTCGCCCACGCTCACCATAGCGACGAACCCGACCCCATCTGCGTGGAACTGTACAATAACCTGCGCCAGCAGTGGGCGATGCTAGAGCAGGTCTTCCGCGAGAACTATCAGGCGGATGCCCCCACCTCGCGCCGCCAGTTGCTCCTCTCCGTCGTCCCCGCCAGCCAGATTGAGCAGGGGGTGCTGAAGAAGGTGGCGGGCGAACGGGAGATGACCAGCGAAAAGCTGGAAGACACCCTGCGGAACTCGCTGATTGTCTTCGAGTTGCTGCCCGCCGAGATTCGGCAGGTGATAGATGAGGGGGGTTGGCCCAGCGATGAGGATGTCGCCCATATCCTGTACAACATTCGTGGCCCGCTACGCACCCGCTGGGACGATATTATCGCCGATGCCAACGCGGCTCGTCGTCACCTCACCGAGGCCAACCTCCGCCTCGTGGTCAGCGTGGCGAAGAAGTACATTGGGCGGGGGATGTCGCTGCTAGACCTCATCCAAGAGGGCAATATCGGCCTCATCCGCGCGGTGGAGAAGTTCCGCTACACCAAGGGCTACAAGTTCAGCACCTATGCCACATGGTGGATACGCCAAGCGATTACCCGCGCGATTGCTGACCAAGCCCGTACCATCCGCATCCCCGTGCATATGGTGGAGACGATTAACCGCCTGATACGCACCCAACGCCGCCTGCTACAGGATTTGGGCCGCGAACCCACCTCCGACGAGGTCGCCCTCGAAATGGGCCTGCCGCCAGAGAAGGTGCGCGAGATTATCAAGGTGTCGCAGGAGCCAGTCAGCCTCGAAACCCCTATCGGGGAGGAGGAGGACAGTCACCTCGGCGACTTCATCGAAGACCACAAGGCCCTTGCCCCCGCCGATGCCGCCAGCCACCAGTTGCTCAAGGAGCAGGTAGACGATGTGCTGGGCAGCCTCAGCCTACGCGAACGCCGCGTGCTGCAACTGCGCTTCGGCCTCGACGATGGCCGCTCCCGCACCCTCGAAGAGGTGGGCCGCGAGTTCGGGGTCACCCGCGAACGCATCCGCCAAATCGAAGCCAAAGCCCTCCGCAAGCTGCGCCACCCCAGCAGGAGTAAGAAGCTGAAGGATTATCTGGATTAAGGAGATGTATCATGACTGCAACAGTGTCCAACCCAACCCAACTTCCGCCTGACGCTACCCTCGACTACGAGGAAGACGACGAGCAGGAATGGCCTAATGAGGATCGCGACGAATGGGATCGCAAAGTATTCCAGATCGAAGCAGTAATTCGGGTTCTCCCTCTCGCCCAACTCAATAGTGTTTTCGACTTCGCTCACTTCCTTGCGAAGCAGCAGCCAAACATGGGCGCTTCAATGGCGGAAATCGTTTCCGAGGAGGTATTCGGGGGTGATTGGAACAGTCCAGAGGATGATGAAGCATGGGGAAGTTTAACCGGGGTGAAATAATCTTCATCCCTTTTCCATTCACCGACTTCACCGCAGTGAAGCCGCGTCCTGCGCTTGTGGTTGCTACAATGCCGGGTAATGATATCGTAATCTGCGAGATCACCAGCAAGTCAGTCAGAGACAACTATGCTGTGGCTGTCACCCAAACAGACTTTGAATGGGGCGGCCTACCGCGCAATAGTAACATCCGCGCCAACATCATCATGACGGCTAACAGTCATAGAGTTGTTAAGACAATGGGGAAGCTAAAGAAGGAAACAACCGAGGCGGTTATAGCAAACATTACCCGCCTATTGGGCATCAACACGCCACCTAGTCATTAAGCATGGACAACCAACCCACAATAGAATACGCCGATTGGGATGAGGAAGCGATTTCTGATGATGACCGCGAGGAGTGGGACCAAAAGGTGCTGCAAATCGAAGCCCTAATCCGCCGTTTGCCGCTCGACCAGCTAAATAGCGTGGCTGATTACGTGGTCAGCCTCGTCAAGCAGCTACCCAACATGGGTGTGCCTATGAGTATGCTTCTCTCCGAAGAAGTGCTGGCCCGCTCTTGGGACAGCCCAGAGGACGATGCTGCGTGGGGAAGTTTAGCCGAACTTTTGCAATCCAAAATCAAAAATCTAAAATCTAAAATCAGCGGCGTGCTATTCGATTTGGATGGCACGCTGGTTGATACCGTAGACCTGATTGTGGCCGGTTTCCAGCACGTGACCAGCACCCACCTCGGCTATTGCATCGCCCCCGCCGCGGTGAAGGCGACGATTGGCCGCCCCCTGCGCGAGTGCTTGAGCGAACTAGCCCCCGGCATGGGCGACACCCTGTACGAGGCTTACCAAGAGTTCAACCGGCAATATCACGATGTGATGATACGCGAAGTCCCCGGCATCGTCCCCCTGTTGGCCGACCTGAAGCGGCGGGGTATCGCCGTTGGCATCGTCACCAGCAAGCGGCGGGTCAGCGCGGAACGCAGCCTCGGCCGCTTCAACCTCGCCGCTCATTTCGACATCCTCATCAGCCAAGATGATACCACCCGCCACAAACCCTACCCCGACCCTCTGCACAAGGGGCTGGAGCGCATCGGCTTGCCTGCCGCCAACGTGATTTACGTCGGCGACGCGATTCATGATATAATGGCGGCACAAGCCGTGCCCATGCGGGTCGCGGCGGTGACATGGGGCGCAGCGGAGCGCGACACCCTCGCCCGCCACGCCCCCGATTGGCTGATAGATGATGTCGCGCAATTGCGTGAAATCATCGAAAGTTAGCAACGCAAAAAGCCTCTCCCAGCGGGAGAGGTTTGGTGAGGGAGAAGCTCGAACTGCCAACTATGCACATCGCAGCTATCTAGCCCCCACCGACCATTCTATCTTCTACATTCTACTTTCAAGGAGAGCGTATGGGCCTAATCATCCAACAGACCACCGCCGGAGGGCTGGTGATGCGGGTCAACGAGTTCGGCTACCAAGCGTTGCTGGTGCGCGTCCACCCCGACCAGCCCGACGATTGGAGCCTGCCCAAGGGGGCCATCGAGGAAGGGGAGAGCAGGCAGCAGGCGGCCACGCGGCTGGTGCAGGAGCAGACTGGCATCAGCGCCGCCATCGTCGCCAGCCTCGGCCCGATTGACTACAGCTACACTATCTTCCTGCCCGCCGAGGAGCAGGATAGCGAAGGCCACCATACTGGCGTGAACACCGACATCCAGCAGGCGATGCAGAGCTACCACAAGGTGGTCTACTTCTACCTGATGAGTGCGATTGGCGGGATACTGGGCGCGGAAGCCAGCGGGGTGGCCGAGGTGCAGTGGTTCACCATCCCCGAAGCCCAAGAGTTGCTCACCCACGAGGCCGACCTCACCACCCTCACCCGCGCCGTAGACTTGCTTACCCGCGACGGCCAGCAAGGTAAGCTCATCATCGGCAGCGGCATCATCGGCAATCCGCAAGGGAATAGCTGAGTTATGAGCTTTGAGTTTTGAGTTCTAAGTTACTTGCTTTGGACTTATCTCCTCATAACTAGGCGTGGATGAGCCGCCATTGGCCTAACTTGCATCATAACTCATAACTCATAACTCATAACTAACTATGTACGACCACGTAAAAATCTACATCAAAGCGGGGAATGGCGGGCGCGGCTCGGCCAGTTTTCGGCGCGAAAAGTTCGCCCCCTTCGGCGGGCCGGACGGCGGCGATGGCGGGCGGGGCGGCAGCGTCTATCTCCGCGCCACCACGGACCTGAACACCCTGCTCCCCTTCCGCTACCAGCAGCACTACAAGGCGGATAGCGGCGGGCAAGGGCTGGGCAACAAGATGCACGGGGCGGCGGGCGAAGACCTGTACATCGAGGTGCCGGTGGGTACCGCGGTGCGCGTCACCACTGCTGAGAAGTTCGACCCCGAAACCAGCCGCACCGTCATCCCCGCCGAAGTGGTGCTGGAGGCGGACTTGACCGAGGCGGGCCAGACCGTGATGGTGGCGGCGGGGGGCAAGGGCGGGCTGGGCAATACCCACTTTGCCACCTCCACCAACCAAGCCCCCCGCATCAGCGAACTGGGCGGGCCGGGGCAGGAGCGGGTCGTCTACCTCGAACTGAAGTTGATTGCCGATGTCGGGCTGGTTGGCTACCCCAATGTGGGCAAGAGTACCCTACTGGCTGCCAGCACCGCTGCCACCCCCAAGATTGCCGACTACCCTTTCACCACCCTCAGTCCAATGCTGGGCGTGGTGGAGATTGATATAGACAACTCGTTCGTGCTGGCCGACATCCCCGGCCTCATCGAGGGCGCAAGCGAAGGGGTGGGCCTCGGCCTAGAGTTCCTCCGTCACATCGAGCGCACCTATCTGCTCATCCATGTGCTGGACGGGGCGATTGGCAGCGCGGGCCTACCCGACCGCGACCCCCTCAGCGACTTCCGCCACATCAATCAGGAACTCGCCCTCTACCACCCCAGCCTCGACCTTGCCGCCCGCCCCCAGATTGTCGCGGTCAACAAGATGGATGTGACCGAGGCGCGGGCGGCGTGGCCGGAGATTAAGGCCGCATTGGAGCAGGAGCGGCCCGGCATTGCGGTCTATGCCATCGCTGCTGCTACCGGCGAAGGGGTGCGCGAGTTGATGTTCGCCGCCTACCGCCTGCTGCAAGAGGTGAAGCCGAAGCAGGCGGCGGCGGATGCACCCAGCGAGGCGGCGGAGGTGAAGCTGTTCCGCGCCGAGGACATCAATGCCGAATCGTTCGCCATCAAGCGCGAGCGCAAGAACCTGTATCGGGTGCGGAGCAACAAGGTCGAGCGCGAGGTGGCAATGACCAACTTCACCCAATGGGCCAGCATCTCGCGGCTGAACCAGCGACTGGCGAAGGCGGGGCTGTACAAGGCCCTCATCAAGGCGGGCATCCAAGTAGGCGACAGCGTGGCGATTGGCGACGCGACCCTGCCATGGGGCGAGGATGAGGAAATCGAGTGGGGGCCACCCACCCCCGGCGGTACCCACAAGCCCAAAGCGGTCAGCCGCCGCAAGACGCGCACCGAGCGTACCGCGGCGCGACAGGCAGACCGCGAAAAGTAATCTCACAGGCATCGCAATTCCTCGTTCCATCAGTGGAACTTTCATCACCCTCTGTACGTCTTATGAATATCAGCAATATTCACCTAATTAGAGGTTATGATGAACAAGCAGAAATCCACAGCTATAGCTAGGGCCATGACCGCCCTGTTGATATTGCTAATCGGCCTCGCGGCCTGCGATAGCTCATCTCAGTCCCGGTCATCGAGCAACTCACAACCAGCGGTTAGTAATCCCACTAGTCAAAGTAGCAACACCACTAATCCCCCAATGGTAAGGGCGGTAGGTTGACTGGTGCTACGCCTGAGCAGGTGGGGCAGTACGCGCTTAATTATGTGCAAACCTCTGGTGCGCTACGAAGTGGCACGGCACAGCTACTGCTCAGTCGCTCCGTTACCAGCGTTGATATGCAACAGCTAGGCTGGGGCTGCCTCAACTTTGCCAGCATCGAGGAGCCGCCGCTGGTGCTGGTTATCCTCAAAGGCGATATACATCCCCGTGTACCCGGCTCTATCGTGGGTAATAATGACGAGTTCGGGGTTAACTATGTAGCCCTTGTTTTCGACCTTTGGTCCGATGTCGCAGTCCCAAGCTCGATTATAACTTCCAGCGATGGCAGTGGCTTCCGCAAGGCTCTCAACGACCCGAATCTGCCGCCAACATCAAATGGTGATGCTCCCGTTGTCTGCCCTACTGCGCCACCCAAGACGCTTCACTATGGTGATGTCGCGCCGACGGCAGTGCTGCCACCCAAATCGCTGAACCCTAACGCGACTCCCTTCTCGGATATTCGCACCCCGACTCCCCTCATCCCCGAACCGATTAGCACTCCGCAACCATAAAGCGCATCACATCCGCCCGTCACCGCGCATTGATGTGCATCGGAACAGACCAGCCAGCGGATTAGGTTCAACGGAGCGGATGTGGGAAAGTGGCTTAACTTATGCTGCAACTCGCGCTGCGCTTCCTGTATCAAACGATAGACGGTTAGCACATTGGGGATATTGACGAAGCTATAGGAAGGGTCGTAGGTGTTAGCATCCAGACCGCTACCCCGCCCGCACACAGTGCAGCAATTTCTCTACATCAGTGGAACTTTCATCACTCTCTGTACATCTTATACCAAATAGCTAAGGAGGCGCAGTAAATTCCGGTAGGCTGGTGCAGCTTTCCACGATCCAGTCCCAGCCTGCCAGCCGCCGCACCCGCGCACTGTCGGCGGCTAGTTCCTCCAAGTATGCGCCAATCGCCTCCTGCTTCGCCCCAACGCTTTCATATACCCGCCCCTCGACTGCCCGCCGCACTTCTTCAAACACCCGCTCCGCCGGGTTCAACTCTGGGGAGTAGGCGGGTTGGACGATTTGCTTGACCTCGACCGCGCGGGTGAGTTTGGCCCGATGGCCTAGTGCCCCATCCCAGATGACCGCCGCCACTCCCTGCTGCTTAAATTGGGTCAGGGTTGCGGCGCAGCTTTCTTTCTTCATGTTCGCTTGCCATTGCCAGTACAGATTAACGGCGCGGCAATCCACCGCCATGCCCTGATAACCCCAATCGTAGACCA
>JBBSEE010000143.1:0-6709 GCA_038239995.1 Chloroflexia bacterium
CGACTCGCGCATCGCCTTCAGGTCATCCACATACTCGGTGGGGCTGAACTGGTCGCCGCACTGATAGCCGAGGTAGGCGATTTTGCTGTCATCGCCCTCGTTAATCACGAAAGTCTGCTCGGTCTTGCACTTGGGGCAAGTGGTGTAGATGAGGAAGGGGTGTAGGCTGAGGATGGGGCTGTACTCTTGGTCAGCTTGGTTGATGTACACCCAGCCCGGCACCGCGTCATCATTGTCCATGACGTAGGGATGGCGCACCTCGGAGGGGTAGTTGCCGGTCAGGTCGGTGATGAAGTGTTCGTACTTGCGGGTGCGCCCCGATGCGCGGCCCACATCCTTGACCGCGACTAGCCGATAGCGGGTGATGAAGCTCATCTTGTCCAGCAGTTCCTCGATGGCGGGGCTGAGTAGCTCGACCACCTGTTCGCGGTCGTAGGCACTGAGTTTCGCCCCGTGCGCTATGCCATTGCGGTATTGCAGCATCAACTCGAAGAACTCACGAGGGGTGACGGTCTGCACCTGCTTATCGTCGCCGCGATTCATCTGGCTGGCAACCGTCTCCTTCAGCTTGTTGTAGCCCTTGAGCAGGGCGGAACCCTCGCGCGACTTATCGTTCATAAAGGCGGCCAGTTCGCTGATGGTCATCGCCTTCTTCTGCTTGCCGTAGTAGTTGACAATATCACGCACCCAACCCACCCAGTTGCCGAGGCTGGGCCGCTTCAGGGCATCGAGGCTGTTGGTGATGTTCTGGTCGCCGCCTCCCTCGCAGGTGTACTGGCTCATCGCAATGGTGGCAAGATACTTGACGATGACCTCATACAAGTCCATCAGGTAGTCATGTATCTGAGCATCGTCGCGGGTCTGCTTGTAGGCGCGGTAGTAGGAGCGGGCAAGGGGGTAAGGGTATTCGCCGAGTATCTTGGTGTCAATTCGTGCGGCCATCTGTTTTTCCTTTGGTTAGCTGATTTCTTGCTTAATCATTTGGACCAGCCGGGTGTTATCCAATTGTTGCGCCCAGTGCTGCGTCCAAGTCGCCCACTTGCGGGCGGTGTCGGGGTTGCCCATATCGTGGTAGAGGCGGGTCAGTTCCAGTCCGGTGATGGCGATGTCGTAGGGGTCGCCCTTCGGCCCCAACGCTTGCAGGTTGGCGGTGAGCAGTTGCTGGGCGGTGGGCCAATCCCCTTGCAGGCGAGCAAGGCGAGCGGCAGCAGTGGCAATCGCGGCGCGGGTATCGGCGATGTCGGCCAGCTTGTCGCGGGTCTCTTGCAGGGCCACTTGCCCGTTGGCAATATCGCGCTGGTCGGCGTATAGGTTGACCTCGGTGAGGGCGGCGAACCCTTCGCTGCGGGCGCGGGCCGACTTGTCGCCCAGTTTGGCAGCGGCTTCGCGGCTAGCCCGCACATTGCTCCACGCCTGCTCCATATCCCCGCGCAGGCGGTGCAGGTCGGCGATTTGGTTGCATAGTTTGCTGACGAGGCCGGGGCTGGGTTGCTCATCGTTGTTCACGAGGTCGAGGTCGCGCTGCAAGTATTCGAGCGCATCGTCCAGTTGCCACATCCGCGCATACAGCCCGCCGAGGCCACCGTAGGCCGCGCCCAAACCGTAGGAGTCGCCCAGCCCTTCGAGGATGGGTATCAGCTTGCGGAAGGTTTCGGCGGAGGCTTCGGACTGACCGAGGTTCTGGTAGGCGTAGGCGAGGGTGTTGCCGATGCTGGCGGCAAGGTAGGTATCCTTCAGCTTCTCCCGCGCTTCACGCTCTGCCTCTTGCAGCACGGCAATCGCCTCTGGCTTGCCTTGGAAGCTGAGGCACTGGCCGAGGTAGTGCTGGCCCTGCGCGATGGAGGCGGTATCGCCCTGCCCCTGCGCGATAGACAGCGCGGTGCGAAGATACTTCTCTGCCTCATCCAGCTTCCGCATCCGATTGTACACCAGCCCCAGTTCGAGGTAGACGCGGTCGAGGTCATCGGCTTGGGCCAGTTGCGCCGCGCTGAGGCCACGCTCTACCTCCTCTTCGCTGATGCCGTGCGCGGCATAGAGAGCGAGGCAGCCTTGCAGTTCGCGTATCGCCGCCTCGTAGTTGCGCTGCTGACTGAGCATCCCGCCGCGATATACTCCCACCCGCACCCGCCCGTTAAGGTCGCCTTGCGAACTGTATAGCTGTTCGCACTCATCGAAGCAAGCCGCCGCCTTGCTGTAATTGCCCACCTTGAAGTAGAGCCAACCGAGGTGGCCGAGCAGGTCGGCGCGTTGCGACTCCACCGACTGGGCGGCATCAGCGGCGTTGTCGGCCTGCCGCTCCGCCGCCGACTCCTGCTCGTCCGGGGCGTTGAACATATCATCGCTCTCTGCCCGCACCCCCACCAATGGGAGGGCGGCTTCGAGGTCGGCAACCGCGTCCTTGTTGTCGCCGAGGTTCTCGTGGCAGAGACTGCGAGTGGTCAGCACTTCACGGCGCACTGCAAGGTTCTCCGCGCTGGTGGGCAACTGGTCGAGGCAGTTCAGGGTCTTGGTGTAGGCGGCAATCGCTTCGGCATAGGCGGTTTCGTTGAACAGCTTGCCTGCCGCGCCGAGGTAGTAGCGGGCCGCCTCCTCGTACTCACCGGCGGCAAAGAAGTGGCGGGCAAGGTCGGCGGCCACCGCTTCGAGGTTGCCTTGCTGGTTGGCTAGCCCCTGCCACGCGAGGGCCAACTCGCGGTGATCGGAGCGGAGCAGGGCGGGGGGGACTTTCTTCAGCAGCGAGTTGTAGATGTGGCCGCTGGTGAAGGTGAACATCTGCTGGTTGCCGTCTTCGATGCTGACGATTTGCTTGCGCTCGGCTAGCTCGGCAAGTTGGCGCAGCACGGTGCGACGGCTGCCGCTCAAGCCCTGATAGTCGCGGATGGCCGCGCTGGTCATCAGGTCAATGGGGAAGCGGCGGCCTACTACGGCGGCGCATTCCAGCAGGGCGTGCAGGTCGGGGCTGAGGGCATCGAGGTACTTCGCGCTCAACGCCCCCACCAAGGCCGCCCCCCGCACCGTGTCGTCGGCACTCTCATCGTCGGCGGTGAAGACGGCGGGGTCGCCTCCCTGCGCGAGGTATTCGATGCTGTCGTGGATGATGCCGGGGAAGCCTGCGCTGAAGCTGGCAATCTGCTCCCGCGCCTGCTTGATGTCGTCGGCGCAGGCGCGGTTGCGGGGGTCGTCCACCTTGTCGTCTATCACCGCGAGGATGTGGTCACGCGACAGGGGACTGAGCTTGACCAACTCGCCATGTAGCCGCCCCACCAAGCTCCGTAGCGCGTAGGGCATGTCCTCATGGTTGCCGTCCCAGCCGAGTACCAGCAGGATGGGGAAGGTGGGGGTGACGAGCGCGTCGAGCAGCTTGAAGGTGGTCTCCTTCGCGTATTGCAGGTCGTCAATAATCAGCAGGATGGGCTTCTTCTTGCTGGCCTCGTACATCCCCCGCAGGCTCTCATGCACCGCGAGGAAGGTGCGGTTCACCGGCGTGCCGCTGCTAGCCTCCTCCTTGGCCTTACGCTGCTCCTTGTTGAAGTTGTTGACGCGGCGCACCATGTCGCCCACCTCGAAGGCGATGCCAATCGGGTTGGGGATGAGCGAGTTGAAGATGTTGACCACATCGGTGAGGTGCTTCATGGATTCGAGGCCGAACTCTTTGGTGGTGTCGGCCACCGCGCGGCTGCGGGTCACTTCCCCGCCGGGGCCGAAGGTGAGGCCTACGGCATTGAACACCGGCTGGTAGGGGTTGCTCTCCGCGGACTCGTCGCCGCGCCCGTGAAAGACTTGGAGGGCGGCCTTGCGCCCCTCGGCGAGGGCGTAGTTGAGCAACTCGCTCTTGCCTACCCCTTCTTCCCCGGCGAACACGATACAGCCGTTGCGCCCGCTCTTCAGCCGCAGCAGGGCATTGTTAATCAGAGCCAACTCATCATCACGACCCATCAGCTTGACAGGTCGCGGCGGGTCGCCCTTCTTCCCCTTGTTGGTTTCGTTACGCTTCTCGGTGGCCGCTGGCATGGAGGTGGCGGATGCTCCTTAACGTCGGGGTTATCGTCAATCTTGGGGGCATTATAGCATAGGGGTTAAGGACGGCGCAATCCCCATTAGTGAGTGGCCCGCGCCCGTGCCACCGCCGCCGCGTGCGCCCGCACCTCGATGGTGTCATCCAGTGGGGCGAGTGTTACCGCGCCGTAGCGGCGGGCCAACGCCCGCTCTATCAGCCAGTCGGCGACGACGGGGTTCTTGGGCAGCAGCGAACCGTGCATATAGCAACCAATCGCGCTCTTGTAGACCGCCCCTTCCGCGCCGTCCTCGCTGTTGTTGCCGTGCCCCACCACTACTTTGCCCAGCGGGGGCAGCCCCTTGCCTAGATACGTCCTCGCGCTGTGGTTCTCGAACCCCACCAGCCTGCCGAATTGAGGGCTGTCCACCACCACGTTGCCGATGAAGCGATTTGGCCCCGCCACCGAGTATGCGTCGAATAGGCTGATGCCGGGCAGCTTGTCCGCGGCGTGCGGTTGGTAGTAGTGACCGAGCAGTTGGTAGCCGCCGCAGATCGAAAGCAACGCCGCGCCGTCCTCCACCGCCTGCCGCAGCCGCGCCCCCCGCCCCTCACGCTGGAGGTCGGCGGCAACCGCTTCCTGCTGCTGGTCTTGCCCGCCGCCGAAGAAGTATAGGTCATACTTGTCGGTATCCAGCGGGTCGCCCACGCTGACCTTGTCCACACTTACGCCAATGCCCCGCCACTGGCAGCGTTGCTCAAGGCTGATGATGTTGCCCCTATCGCCGTAGATGTTCATCAGGTCGGCGTAGAGGAAGGCGATGTGGATGAGGTTTGAGGTTTGAGGTTTGAGGTTTGAGGGCCGATTAGGGACTATTGGGGACATCTACTTGCTCCTTGGTGAGTTGGTCATAGCCGGGGATGGATACCTTACCGGCGGTGGGGTCTTGTAGGTAGAGTCGCACCGTCTTGGCTCTATCATCGGCAATCATGATGGTGCGGCCAGCGGCGGGCGAGTCGCTCTGCCCGTAGAGGGTGAGGCCGCCGAAGCTGCGCCGCCGCGCGTCGAACAATCCGAGGGTGGCGGTGATGTTCGCCCCCGCGTCTATCACCTTGTCACCCTTGCCGTCCAGCCCCACTTTATGCACCCCGTCGGTGAGGGCGGGTTGGGCGGAGTCTATTAGGCTCTTGCCATATACATAATAGCGCAGCGTGTCGCTGGTCGGCCATGTGAGCGCGAAGTTGGTGACGAGGGTCTCGTATTTGCCATTGTCGGGGCTGGGGTGATACATCGCAGTGTAGGGTACGATGATGCGCTCGGCATCGCCCGCCGCATTGTTCACGCACAAGTTCCAGCTATCGGCAGTAATCAGCAGCACCTGCTCCTCGCGCTGGAACTGGGTGGTGAGGGCGCGACGGAAGTAGGCCACCTGCGCCCCATCCGGCGACCACACCGGCGACTCGAAGGTAATCGCCTGCTGCGGCGAGTTGCTGCTGCATCCGGCCAACAGGAGAAGGAAAATTATGAATTTTGAATTATGAATTATGAGTTTTGTTTTGGCAATCATCAAGGAGCCTTTCTGATTTCATAACTCTTATCATCATTCACATAGGAGTTACCCGATTGTGTCTGGTATTATACCTGCACTATCTTTGCCGTTTCGCGGGTAACTAGTTCCAATGAGCGTGGCGGCGCGGGGGCAGGGCGGATGCGATTCGCCCCTACGTCATGCACACTTACTTTTCGCCCCTCAAACTGCAAAGATAGTGATACCTGTTGGCGTAGGGATAAATCGCATACACCCTGCCCAACTACTCCAATTCATAATTCAAAATTCATAATTCATAATTACTCTTCCCAAAACCGCCCCACCACCCCCATATCGCCGAGCAGGCGGCGGAATTGCAGCATCGCGGTGTAGGTGGGCAGCACATAGAGGGTGGCATCAGGGGGAGTAGTGGCAAGGGCGAGTTCCAGCGCAACGCGGAGGTTGTCAGTGGGGCCAACGGTAATACGGGCCGCGTCTACCCCCGCATACTTCAGGCGGAGAGCCATATCATCGGCGCGGAGGCCAGCAGTGGTCACGTGCGCGGTGGCCTCGCCCGCCAACATCTCGAAGTCCACATCCCACAGCCAGCTAACATCGCGGCCATCGGCGGTCAGGTCATTGATGATGATGAGCAGATGCAACGGCGCATCAGGCTTGAGCATCCGCAACGCCTCGTTGAAGCCGACTGGGTTCTTTACCAGCACCAGCAGCAGCCGCTGTTCGCCAATCTGCACCCGCTCGATACGCCCGAACGCGGCTTGGAAGGTAAGCAGTCCCTGCTGCGCGTCGGCCAGCGATAGGCCTAGTTCGCAGGCGGCGGCGGTGGCGGCCAGCGCGTTGTAAGCGTTGTACAGCCCCGCCACCCGCACCGTCAGTTCCGCTGCGTCATCGCCACTGGCAACCTGCAAGCTGCTCCCTTCCGCCCCACGCAGGGTTACGCTAGTGGCGCGATAGTCGGGCTGGGGGCGGGCAAAGTCGGCGTTGGGACAATGATAAATGCCGCTGTCCGCGCTGTAGACCACATCGTAGACCAGTGCCGCGCCGCAGCGGGGGCAGTTCCGCGCGTCCGAGGCGTGGGGCAATGCGCCGATGTCTTGGCTGGCATCGTCCAGCCCAAAGTAGCGCACCTGCGCGGCCACCGCGTCGAGCCCCAACGAGGCAACCG
>JBBSEE010000144.1:0-6700 GCA_038239995.1 Chloroflexia bacterium
CATGAGCCATGAGTGGGGGCGCAACCCGCAAGATGCGCCCTCATTTTGTGCCAATCACGGATAGGGAAGACCAGCCAGCGGATTAGGTCTAGCCGGACAGCTGACGTAGTTACGCCGATGTAAAGTTCAGGTGAATCGGTGCGTAAAACCGCCGCTACCTTACCAAATACCTTACCAAATTGGCATAGCTGGGGGCGATTTTCGGTAAATTGGCTTGCCACAATTTGACAAATTGAGCATAAATGTGCTATTATGCCCACGATTTTCCGCACGGAAGATGGCCTGAACGGTTATGTCAAGGCCCAGTTCACCCCTAGTGGAGGTGGAAGTTAAGAAGTGGTTAAAAATAGCAGCGATGGCTCACGTCGCCGCATGGTGGCTGCCCTATTCGCCCTGTTGGGGCTGGCAGCCACGCTGATGCCCGCCAGCGGGAGTATGGCCGCGACCAACAGCGCATACTTCGCGGAGACCGGCTACAATGTGGCTGGGGCAATGCTCACCTACTGGCAGGCACATGGCGGGGTCAAGGTTCTCGGCTACCCGATTAGCCGCACCGTAACCTCGGATGGTCGCACCATGCAATACTTCGAGCGGGCGCGGCTGGAGCAGAGCGCGAGTGTTCAGACTAGCCTCGCGCTGCTGGGCAGTATGCTCACCGCCGACCAGAAGTTCCCCAAAGTCATCCCCTTCAAGAATAACAGCAAGCAGGTCTACTTCAAAGAGACCGGCCACTCCTTGAGCAACCGCTTCCTTGCCTTTTGGCAGGCGGGAGGCGGGCTATCCGTGTTCGGCTATCCCATCAGCGAACCGCAGGATGTGGGGGGCAAGACGGTGCAGTGGTTCGAGCGGGCGCGGTTCGAGTGGGACAGCCGCCAGCCGAACACGGTGACGCTGGGGCTGCTGGGCCGCGAGTATCTTGCCGCGCATCCGGTGGCAGGTACCGCCCTTGCGCCCGACCAGCCCAAGTCGGAGCAACCACTGCTGCCTCCCACCGGCCTGAGCAACCCCAAGTGGCAAGCCCTGCCCGGCGCGGAGCAACTGCACTGGCACGGCTGGTGTACGTGGTTCAGCACCGATTGGAGCAACCTCATCTACCTGAACGAGAAGTGGGGCAACCTGCCGCACGGCTACAAGGGGGAGGGAATGTACGCCGCCATCCCCGAAGATACCACCGAGCAATGGCATCTCTACGGCCACTGGGTGCGTATCAGCTACAAGGGCAACAGCGTGGACGCGCAACTGATAGACGTGATTGCCTACCGCGACATACCGGGGGTGCGCTCACGCGGCATCGTGGTAGACCTGAGCAAGCAGGTGTTCGCCAAGCTCGCCCCGCTGGAAAAAGGGATGCTGCAACTCGATGTCCAAGTCTTGCCCTAGCTAGATAATCAGATTAAAGATTAAAGATTAAAGATGTAGGGGCGGGCCGCGGCCCGCCCTTCTTCATGCCTAAAAGGGGCGCAGATTGATCGCGCCCGTGTGCCAATTCAGACGATACCCCCGCAACCGCAACCTCAGCCAATCGTTGTTCTCTATAGACCAACCCACAATCCAAAATCCAAAATCGCAAGGGGGGCTAGCCATGCGGACCATAAGAGTAATCGCCCTAGCGGGCATCATCGTGCTGCTAGGGGCGGGCGGGCCGAGCAGCCACGCCCACAGCGATGGGCAACACTTCGCCGCCACCGACCATACCGTGCGCGGCGCGTTCCTCAGCTACTGGCAAGGGCAGGGGGGGCTGACCCACTTCGGCTACCCCCTCACCGAGGAGATAAGCGAGACCTCGCCGCTGGATGGCAAGCGATACACGGTGCAATACTTCGAGCGGGCTGAGTTCGAGTTGCACCCAGAGAACCCCGCCCCCTACAAAGTGCTGCTCACCCAGTTGGGGACACTGCGCTACCAGGACAAATACCCGACTGGCGCACCCGACCAGCAGGCCAGCCCCGACCACCCCTACACCTTCGCCGCCACCGGCCACACCATAGGGGGACGCTTCCGCAGCTATTGGGAGGCGAACGGCGGCCTCGCCAGCTTTGGCTACCCCCTCTCCGACCAGTTCAGCGAGACCAGTGAACTGGACGGCCAAACCTACACCGTGCAATACTTCGAGCGGGCGGTGTTCGAGTTGCACCCCGCCAATCCACCCCCCCACGATGTACTGCTCAGTCAGTTGGGCCGCTTCCGCTACGAGGCCGAGGTGTTGCCCCTTTTCCACATCGCCCCACAGGCGGGCCGCTGGTTCGGGATGAAGGCGAGTGGCAACTATGTGACGTGGCTGGAGGATACCAACAATCCGCGCACCTCGCACCTGCTGTTCGGCTACGACATCCGCAGTGGGCAGATTATCACCGTCAGCACTATGGGGCGGGACTACATTTCGATGGATGGCAGCACGGTGTGGTGGGAGGAGCTAGATAGCGGCAACGACATCGGCGGGGTGCGGGCGATTATCGGTCAAGACCTCGCCAGCGGCCAGCAGCGTATCTTCCCTGTTGATAAGGGCACCCAGTTCTCCTACCCCACATCCTACGGTCGTACCCTCGCCTTCATCAGTTGGGACAATGCGGGCGCGACCTTGAGCACCCGCGACCTCGATAGCGGGCAACGCAGCCAGATTGCTAACCCCAGCGGGATAGAGCGGGTGGCAATCAGCGACCGTTACATCGTCTGGCTAGAGATTGAAGCCTACGCCCATGCGGGCAGCGCGTGTGACATCATGGCCTACGACCGGCGCAGCGGGCGCATTAGGCCAGCGGTGACGAAAACCAACGCAGGGGGGGCGTGCAGCTACGCGCTGGAGGGCAGCAAGCTGGTGTGGAGCTTCGGCGGCGGCCTCTCCCTCACCGACCTCGACAACGACGCGCCGCCCCGCACCCTGTTCAACGGCAGCAGCAGCAACCCCGCGATGAAGGACGGCACCATAGTATGGAGCGGTCAGTCCACATCCCCCGCCCGCGTGAACGGGCTTTGGGGTCTCCGCCCCAGCGACGACCAGCCGCGCCTGCTCGTGTCCGCCCCGCGTGACCGCGACCTCACCAACCCCCAAATCGCGGGGGCTAGCCTCGTCTACCTTACCCCCGCGGCGATTATCGGCGTACCCATCGCCCAAGCCTTCGCCGCCACCATCAACCCCCACCCCTCCCCTACGCAACTGCCAGTGCAGATGGTATCGCTGCCCTATCAGGTGGGTAATGGCCGCGCCGACCACAAAATATCGGGGGGGAACATCCTCTATCTAGGCCAGCCCAGCAAAGACGGCCCGCTGGAGGCGTATGGCTACAACCTCGCCGCCCAGCAGGTGTTCACCAGCGCGACCGCGGTGGCGAATGGGGTAGATGCCAACGATAGCGTGCTGGTGTGGGAGCAGCAGGACAATCAGAATGGCTGCTCCGCTTGCCCCATCAACCTTGTGGCCGAGGATATTCTGAGCGGCCAACGCTACGCTATAGGCGGGGGCAGCATGGTCCACGCCTCCCACCGCCATGCAGTGGCATGGGTCAAGCCCAGTAAAGACGAGTTCGGCTTCAGCGTGAGCAAGATAATGTACCAGAACCTCGATAGTGGGCAGATAATTGAGATTGGCTATGGCATAGACAATGTGAGGGCAATTGCCCTCGCAGTGAGCGATAATTACGTGGTGTGGCAGGAAGGTCCTGCGGTCAACGTCTACGACCTCCTGAGCGGCACTAAGCGCATCGTCGCCGCGGATATGCCGCCATATGACCGCAACTTCGCGCTGGACGGCAACCACATCGTGTGGGGCAACGGCAGCAACCTGTTCTACCAAGACCTCGATGCGGGCGCGGCGGTGACGCTATACCGCAAGCGGGCCGAGGCGGTGTTCATCAAGGGTGACTACGTGCTGTGGAGCGGCAACGGCGGGTTCAACGTGTGTGGGCCATGCGACATCTGGGGGATGAAACTCAGCGACCGCCAGCCGCTGACCCTGATTAGCGGCTACACGGACATCTATCAGCCGCAAGTGGTAGGCGATTATCTGCTCTGGCAGGACTTGCAGGGCAGCAACACGCTGTATACCCCGCTGGCGGCGGCGTTCGCAGCACAGCCATAGGGTTCCGCTAGTATCGTCATCAACTTACCTTTGGACATGATTATGAAGTTGCACGGGAACAGCTAATAAGGTATACTCCGCTGCGTAAGTCAAAGATAGATGCCGCTAGAATTGCAATCCGAGTTGAGGAAGGTGGTATTACCATCGCCGAGCGCAACACCCAATCAAACATCGGCAAGCAGGCTGACCTTGCTAGCCAAACGAGCAGTGATGTGATAGAGATACGCCAAGCTGCACCAGCATACTGGGGGTGGCTGACAACCCTGAACCTACCACTGATAACCTTGCTAGTGATGTTGATCGGGGCAGGGTTGCTGCTGGCTGCTTGGATGATACCCCGCCCCCTAGAGGTTGCCGTGGGGCAAGCGGATGCGCTATACGTCTCGCAATTCTACAATAGCGAGAATGGCCCTCAAGAGCCATTTCGCTGGAGCCGCGAACAGAGTAGAGTAACGTTTACCGGCGCAGGCTACGGCGAATGGCGGGTAGGCATTCAGTTCGCAAGCCAAAGGCCGGGGCCGCAACTTCAGCCTAGCATCACGCTCAGTAGTAATGGGCAGCAGGTGGCGCAATTCAGCCCCGTCGATTCCGATTATCACCTCTATAATTTGCCCAATTCTATTAACAGCAACGCAGATGGGGATGTGGTGCTGCTGATTGCCACCCACCCAACATACAAGTCGCCGATTGATGGGCGCGATTTGGGGGTCGCGGTCAGCCATGTAACGCTCACTCCTCTCCACCCCACCCTTCCCCCACTACGCTCTTACCTTGGTCTGATAGCGATTATTGGGCTTACAACCTTGGGGCTAGGACAGGTGGGTAGCCGTAGATTGGCGACGATGGGGGGTCTGCTGCTCACTTTGCTGCTCACCGCTATCGTTATCTGGCAGCGGCTAGCACTCACCCCTTTCAGCGACCAGCTTTTCTACTACGTTTGTATCCTCTTTGCCCTACTTGCGTTGGTAGGGGCAATCGTGCGTTACTATCTCGGACCCTCATCGGAACGCTGGAGCAGCAACCCCGCCCAGTTGACACTGGTTAGTCTGTTGGTGGCCTTGGTCGGCTTCAGCCTAATCAGCTTCTGGCGGGGACTTTTGACTGCCTTTGCGGGGGTGAGGGCGGTAGACTTTCACGTGATGTGGACGGCAGCGGTGCAGATAAACCATGGGGTTTCTCCTTATGACCTGACCAAACTGCCACTCAACCCCTACGGCCCACTCTACCGCTACCCGCCGCTACTCGCAGGGTTGCTTCGTCCCCTCGCCACGCTTGACTTTAACGATGCGGTGATGTGGTGGCGAGTTATCAATGTTGGCCTCATCCTTGCTGCCATCGCAGTGCTGGTCATTAGTGCCGCCTCCATTAATCGTAATCAAAACCAAACTGCCAACGCATCCGCGCTTAACCTCCGCCGTATTCTGGCCGCACCCGCGACCATCGCTGTAATCTTCCTCGTCGCTATCTATCGCCCACTGGTGGATACCCTAAACTATGGTCAACTTGACCCTATCCTATTGCTTTTGCTCGGCCTCACCTTGCTAGCACTGGTTAGTGACCGACCGGGGTTGGCAGGGATACCTCTGGCCCTAGCCACGGTAATCAAGCTCTACCCCGGCTTGCTCATCTTCTACCTGCTGTGGCGCAAAGAGTGGCGGGTGGTGGGCAGTTTCGTATTGGCCCTAATAGGCTGGGGCTTGCTCGGTATACTGTTGACCGGCCCCGAACCTTGGACTATTTACCTCAGCAAGGTGATGGTGCAATACTCTGGTGGCACTACCGCATGGGTGGAGAATCAAACTATCAGCGGCTTCTTTGCTCGGCTATTCACCGACCGATTGGTGCAGGAAACCTTCCCTAGCAATCTAGCCTTGCGCTCGACTCTGCTTGGGGTGGTGAGCTATGGTGGGGGGCTAGTGCTGTTCGCGCTTACCTTTTGGCAGGCGCGGCAGCCTGCCACACGGCGTAGTCTCAGTTATGCGCTAGGTTTCGCCGCCAGTGTTGCAGCGATGATTGTGGTGCTGCCCTATGCGTGGCTGCACTATATGGTTGCGCTACTACTACCTCTTACGGTGGCTTTCTTCGCGCTGCAACAACAGGGCTGGGGCTGGTGGCAGCTTTCGCCGCGTCAAACCCTAGCCGCCGTACTATTGATTAGCATCGGTGCTTTGTTGCTCGCTTATGAAAACATCTGGTTCATCTACGAAAAGGTTAACTATGGCGGCCTATGGAAGCTGATACTTTCCTACAAGTTCTATGGTGCGATGATGGTATGGCTTGGTCTGTTGCTGCTGTTGAGACTAGAACGCACCACACCGGCAGCTGCCCACTCTGTAGTTGCCTTTGAAAACGCGGATGTAACTGCAAGTATCGCTGGATTAGCGTTCCGTCAAGGTGGCAGACAGGTCGAGGGCGCGGCCATCACGGATGATATGCACGGTCACGGTATCACTAGTGCCAAAGTTGGTCAGCACGCTGCCAAGCGAGTGGTCGGCATCGAGGTTGTATTGGTTGATCGCGATAATCACATCGCCCGCGCGGATACCCGCCTGCTCGGCGGGGGTGCTGGGGGTGACGCGCTGCACCAACGCGCCGCTGGTGAGCGGGTTGCCGTTCTGGTCGCGC
>JBBSEE010000145.1:0-6673 GCA_038239995.1 Chloroflexia bacterium
CATTACCAGTTCGAGGTGCCAGTGCTGCAAGGCGGCGATGTGTATGACCGCTACATGGTGCGGATGCGCGAGATTGAGCAGAGCCGCCGCATCGTGGAGCAGGCACTGGCGGCCCTGCCCGAAGGGGCGTGGCAGGTGGACGACCCCAAGATTGTCCCCCCCGCCAAGTGGCAGATTAGCGCGTCTATGGAGTCGCTCATCCACCACTTCAAGCTGTACACCGCTGGCTTCCGCCCCCCCGCCGGGGAGGTGTATCAGCGGGTGGAGTCGCCGCGCGGGCAGATTGGCTTCTATATCGTCAGCGACGGCGGGCCGCGCCCCTATCGGATGCGTGTGCGGGGGCCGAGCTTTGCCAACGTGCAGGTGCTGCCCAGCTTGATTAGCAATGGCCTCGTTGCCGATGTGGTGGCCGACATCTCCAGCATGGACTTCATCCTCGGTGAGGTGGATAGGTGAGCGACACAACCGAAACCACTCGCCCCGCCGCCACCGCTAACGGTGCAGAAGCGCGGCCCAGCCAGCCGATTACCCTGCGGGTCAGCGGGCTGCCGCCCCAGATTGACCCCGCCACCGTGCTGCGCTCCGACACCATCGCGCGTATCAGGGAGATAGTGGCCCGCTACCCTGTGGCCCGCTCCGCTCTACTCCCCGCCCTACACGTGGCCCAAGAGGAGCAGGGCTGGTTGCCGCCCTCCTATCTTGCCGCGGTGGGTGCGTTGGTAGGGGTATCTGCCGCCGAGGTGGAGGAGACCGCCAGTTTCTACAATATGTTCTACCTGAAGCCGGTGGGCAAGCACATCGTCAAGGTTTGCACCAGCATCTCCTGCTACCTATGTGGCAGCGACGCGGCCCTTGCCCGCCTCGAACGCGAACTGGGGGTGCGGCGCGGCGAAACCTCCGCCGACGGCAACGTTACCCTCATCGCTGCCGAGTGCCTCGCCGCCTGCGGGGATGCGCCAGTGGCCCAACTGAACGATGAGTTTGTGGGGCGGCTGACCGATGAATTGGTGGCGGGGTTGGTGGGGAAGTTGAAGACGGCTAGAGACGACCATCCAGCGGATTTGTAACAGCAGATGAAGCAGATTTGGGTTGGTTGGTGGCAACGTGGTGGGCAAGCGTAAGGGCAAAGTAGAGAAAGGGAGGGCGCAAGTCGTGACGAACATACCAGCGAATAACCCATATATCCTCAGCGAGGAGGGCGACCGGCTGCGCTTGGAGACGCAGACGCAGATGTTTGTTGATTATTTGCAGCGTCACGCCACAGCGTTTATCGGCGACGAGGTGGGTAACATCCTCGACCTCGGCTGTGGCGATGGGCAACTGGGGCTGGTGCTGCACCAACTCTATCCCGCGGCTCACATTGTGGGGATTGACAAGGATGACAAGGCGATTGCCAAAGCGCAGCAGGCAGCGCAGCAGGCGGGGGCGCACAGCATGGAGTATGTGCTGGGCGACGTACAGCAGGGCTTGCCGGACGGCCCTTTCGACCTCGTGTACGCCTCGATGGTGTTGCAGCACGTCCCAGATACCGACACCCTGATTGCCAACGCCTACCAGCGGCTGCGGCCCGGCGGTCATTTCTGGGCGAAGATGGCCGACAACAAGGTGATTACCGCCTACGACAACCCCGCCTATCAGCAACTGATGACCATGTTTTATCAGGCAATCGTCAAGCTCGGCCCCAACCCCTATCTGCCCGACACGATTGATGATGTGCTGAACCAGCATGGCTTCAGCGAGATTCGCACTGAGTACGAAGAGTACCCACTAGGTGGCTCCACCCCCGAAGGCTGGGCGATGATGGGCATCACCCTCGGCCTGTTCCACAACACCCAGAAGCTGATGGCGAAGATGAACAACATCAGCGAAAGCGAACTGGAACGAATGTACGCCGAGGTGGTCAACGACGCTTCCCAGCACCGCAACAAGGCGGGGGTGCAAACCTTCCGCAATACGATTGCCCGCAAGCCTGCTTTAGAGGCTATTTAGAAAGGAGTTAGATGATGCAAGCAAACAATCAGCAGGGCAACGAGCAGCAGAACCCTTACATCTTCGGCGATGCCGATGCTGACCGTTATCGCTTGGAGTCGCAAGCGACGATTTTCAGCGATTACATTCGCGCGAATGCTACGCGAGTGGTGGGCAGCAACATTCATCGCATCCTCGACCTCGGCGGTGGGGAGGGGCAATTGAGCGTTGTGCTGCGCGAAATCTACCCTGATGCCCACATTGTGTGTATTGACCGCGACCCCGAAGCGATCGCCGCGGCCCGCCAGCAAACGCAGCCAGCGGGCGGGGGCAAGATCGAATACCTCGTTGGCGATGTGGAGCAGGGCTTGCCTGATGGCCCATTTGACCTCGTGTACGCCTCGATGCTGATGCAGCACATCATCCAGCACGATGCGTTGATTGCGGCGGTTTACCAACAGTTGGCGGCAGGCGGCTATTTTTGGCTGAAAGACCCCGACAATCGGGTGATGACCGCGTTCGACAACCCCGATTATCGCGAACTGATGCGCCTGCTATACCAGACTTCGGAGGCGATTGGGGCGAATCCCTACATCAGCGACTATCTAGCCGACAAGTTGCGGGCCGCTGGCTTTAATGATGTCCGCAGCGAAGAAGAGCAGTATGAGCTAGGGGGCGAGAGCAAAGCGGGGCGGACGATGATGGGTATCACCCTCGGTGTCTTTCATGGGACGATGCCTTATATGTCAAGGGTAAGCGGGGTTAGTAACGCCGAGTTGCAAGCGATGTACGTTAGGACGGTGAATGCAGCGATGGAAACTAAGGCCGCCAGCGTGCAAATCTTCCGCAATACGATTGGCCGCAAGCCTGCTTTAGGCCAGCGAAGGGACGAAAGATGACCGCAGCGAACTCCCCAACCTACCAACCCGCCGTCCTCCGCAACAAGGTGGTGCGCGGCATCAGCGCGATTGATACGTATATCGCCGATGGCGGCTACGAGGGGCTTAAGGCGGCCCTGAGTATAACCCCCGCCGAGGTCGCCAAGCTGGTGCTGGATAGCGGGCTGCGGGGGCGGGGCGGGGCGGGCTTCCCCACCGGGCGGAAGTGGAGCTTCCTGCCACCGCAGAACACCAACCCCAAGCCCCGCTACCTGTGCGTCAACGCCGACGAGTCCGAACCCGGCACCTTTCACGACCGCGAGCTAATCGAGGAGAACCCCCACCAAGCCATCGAGGGCATTCTGATTACCTGCTATGCGACCAACATCGCCAAGGCGTTCATCTACATACGTGGCGAGATGAAGCGCGGGGCGATGATGCTTGAGCAGGCGATTGCCGAGGCGCGGGCGCGGGGCTTCGTTGGTGACGACATTCTGGGCAGCGGCTACGGGGTGGACATCGTGGTGCATCGGGGGGCGGGGGCGTACATCTGCGGTGAGGAGAGCGCGTTGCTGGAGTCGCTTGAGGGCAAGCGCGGCTACCCCCGCCTGCGTCCCCCCATCCCCGCCCTCACGGGCCTATACGCCAGCCCCACCGTGATTAACAATATCGGCACCCTTGCCCATGTCCCGCCTATCATGCGCTATGGCGCGGATTGGTTCAAGAGCTTCGGCACCGAGAAGACCCCCGGCCCGATGATTTACTCGATTAGCGGCCACGTCGAACGCCCCGGCAACTACGAGACCCCCGGCGGCATCACTATGCGCCAGCTAATCGAACTGGCGGGGGGGGTGCGCGGCGGGGGCAAGCTGAAGGCCTTCATCCCCGGCGGCTCCTCGGCAGCGATATTGCCAGCGGAGCAAGCCGATTTGGTGCTGGACTTCGACTCCTGCACCGCCGCCGGTTCGATGCTGGGCAGCAGCGCGGTCATCGTCATGGATGAGACCACCTGCATGGTGGGGGCGGCGTTGCGAATGTCCGAGTTCTACCGTGAGGAGAGTTGCGGCAAATGCACCCCGTGCCGCGAGGGCACTTATTGGCTGGTGCAGATATTGGAGCGGCTGGAGCATGGTGAGGGGCGGATGGAGGATATTGACCTCGTCGCCTCGGTCGCCACCAACATCGCGGGCAAGAGCTTCTGCCTGCTGGGCGACTCCGCCGCCCCCTGTATCGTCAGCGGCATCAAGCACTGGCGGGCGGAGTATGAGGCGCACGTTACAGGTCGGGGGTGTCCCCTACAGGTTTGAGGTGTGAGGTTTGAGGTTTGAGTAGAGTGGGGGAGTGTAGCAGAAAAGGGGGTTCGGGGGGATAGAACGGTTCGAGGATTTGATCGCTTGGCAGAAGGCTAGAGGGCTAACTAAAGCCATATATGAGACCACGAGGTCGGGAGCCTTCGCTAAAGACTTTGGCCTTGCAGGACAGATTCAGCGAGCGGCAGTTTCTATCATGTCCAATATCGCTGAGGGCTTTGAGCGATACAACAAAACTGAGTTTCATCAATTCCTTACTATCGCTAAAGCATCGGGCGCGGAAGTGCGCTGCCAGCTATACGTTGCCCTTGATGTGGGTTACATAGACGAACCCACCTTCAAGCGGCTGTCCGAACAAACTGATGAAGTGTGCAGAGTAGTAGGCGGACTTCGCACCTCGGTAGAGAGGCTGAAGGAAGAGGTTCAAAAAGCCAAGCGGGAGCAACGCAACCGATAATGGCTAAGTTGATTACCGCACTCAAACCTCAAACCTCAAACCTCAAACCTGTTACAGTTCGTCGGTCAGCGAGTAGGCGGAGATGATTTCTTGGGCCACCTCGCGCATCGAACGGCGGGCATCCATGCTACGCTTCTGGACGATGCGGAAGGCTTCCTGTTCGCTGATGCTCTTGCGCTGCATCAGCAGGCCCTTCGCCCGCTCGATGACCTTGCGGGCCTCTAGCTGGTCGCGGAGGCTGTCGGCTTCGTCCTCAGTGGCTTCCAGCTTGTCTTGCAGTTCGTCCACCTGCTGCTCTAGCTGCTGCATCGTCGCCCATGCGTTGAGCGTGACCTCGATGGCGGGGGCAAGGCTCTGTTCGCGGAAGGGCTTGACCAGATAGCTCATCACTCCCGCACCTTTGGCCCGCTCGATTAGCTCGCGGTCGCTGTAGGCGGTGAGCAGCAGCACGGGGGCAACCTGTTCGCTAGTGAGGATGTTGGCCGCCTCGATACCGTCCATCCCGCCCGGCATCTTGATGTCCATAATCACCACATCGGGGCGAAGGTCGCGGGCCAAACTGACCGCTTGGTTGCCATCCGCCGCCTCGCCCACCACCTCGTAGCCGAGGCCAGTGAGCGTCTCTTTTAGGTTCATGCGGATAATTGGCTCGTCGTCGGCGGCGACGATGCGGATAGGGGTGATGGTGCTAGTTTCGGTCATTACTCTCTATTCTCCTTTGGGCAAAGTGCCTAATTATTCCATTGAGTGAACAAATGATGAGGGATTATAAGGCAGGGGGGCGGCGATTGTCAAGAGTGGCGCGGCACAAAACAGCGCGATTGCCCCATATTGGGGAGGGTCGAGGGCGGGATAAATCACGCCCCTACATTTGGCGAGCGATGCTGTCATTGCTGCTGGTCATGCTGCTGGCGGGTTGCGGCGAGACCGTGACACCCACGATAAGCCCTACCGCTGCCGCGCTCAACTTCTTCAACTTCGTGCGGATTGGGCAGGTGGACAATGCCGCCGCCTACTGGTTGCCCCGCCAGATAACCGAGGCCGATGTTGCCCAGTTGCAGGCCGCCGCCGCGACCTTGCGCCACTACCAGTTCCGCAACCCCGCCGCCACCGCCGCGCTCCTGCCCGCGACCCCGCCGCCCGATGTGGATGAGCTAGCCACCGCTGCGGTAACAGTCACCGCGGAGATAAGCGGCACGGATGGCTGGCAACCCGCCGCCCCGCTGCTGCACATCAATATGGTCAGCACCAGCATCGGTTGGCGGGTGCGCGATTTCTCCCTCGATGACAAACTGAAGTGAAGTGAGGTTTGAGGTTTGAGGTTTGAGGTTTGAGGTTTGAGTTAAGTGATTGTGTAGGGGGGGTTGCGCTCCCCCAAACCAAAGCGCATCCATGCCACTTGGAACTGAACCTGCTGCCCCGCCATAATCCCGTCCGCTTGTCCGCTTTCAAGTCCGCTGGCTGCTTTTTTCGTCAGATATAGGGGCGGGTTGCGTTCGCCCTAACCTATTCATCGTCGCGGTGAATAAGGTAGCTGCCGGTGGTGCGCTGGCGGTAACGCGCATCCTCGCGGTTCAGCCCCTCGATGAAGTGGCGTTCGTCGCGCACCATCTTGCCGCTGAGGGTGACGAACAGCCACCCCAGTGCTAGCACCCCCACGATTATGCCCATCGCTACCATCACCCACCGCCTGTTCCAGTAGCCTAACTGTATCACAGTTCCCGCTGCCGCGCAAGCCCACTGGTGGAAACAGTAGCGACCGTTGAGTGGTCTAACTATGCGGGGCGACCTACACCCACCCACTCCCCTCCCGGTGGGAGGGGAGATAATCCCCCCACCCCTCGTGGCGGGAGGGGCGATAGTCCCCCATTTGCGGGGGAGGGGCATGGTATAATTGCATATCAACATATATGGCTAGGAGTGAACCGCGCATGGATGATTATCGGCCTGAGCCGGGTGATGAACAAGAGGAACTGAGCGAGGAAGAGCGGGAGCGTAAGCAGCGCGAACAGGAGCAACGTCCGCAGCCCAACCTGCTCACCGCGATTACCAGCATCGGC
>JBBSEE010000146.1:0-6673 GCA_038239995.1 Chloroflexia bacterium
GCGATTCGCCCCTACGTCATAATTGTCATTTCGCTTCATCTGCGGTTGTAATATTAGCTTGCCGTAGTTATCGCCGCCTCGCCAACGGCATCGGGGGCTTGTTCGTGCTTGGCTACCTGTGGTTGCCCCGCCCCTGCTTCTAGCTTTTGTGCGGCGACTATCTGGCGGTACTGCTCCACCTGTCGCCCCTGCTCGGCCTCGTCCCAGCCTAGCTCGGCGGCCATCACGCGGGCGACGGCGGGGGCGGCCTTGACCCCTTGCGCCCAGTCTTCGATAATCACCCGCGTGCGGCGGGCTAGCACATCGTCAATCGTCATCGCCATCTCGTAGCGGCAGGCGTAGACCACCTCGGCGTAGATATAGGGCAGGTCACTAACGATGCGCTGGGCGAAAGCGGGGTCGCTGGCGGCAATGTCCAGCAGCACGCTCTGGTTCGCGCCATACAAGTCCAGCCGCTTGAGCGTGTCGGCGGCGAGGCCCCGCCCTTTCGCCCGCGCTACCTGCTTGGCCGCTTGCCAGCCGGTGCTGCCACTGAGCGGTAGCCGCTCGGTAACATGGACGCTGGAGTTGCCGTCCAGCTTGTCAATACGGTCAATCACATCTTGGGCCATCCGCCGATAGGTGGTGAGCTTGCCGCCGATGATGCTGACCATCCCCGCCGGACCTTCGACTACGGCGTGGGTGCGTGACAGTTTGCTCGACGCAGCGGCATCTTTGGCCTGCACGAGGGGCCGATAGCCCGCCCATGTGCTGATAATGTCGGCGCGAGTTAGCTGGCAGCTCATGTAGCGGTTGACGTGGCGGAGCAGGTAGTCCACATCGTCCTCATTGGCAACCGGCCTCTCGATGTCGCCGCCCTCGGTGTCGGTGGTGCCAATCGTCACCCGTGCGCCCCAGGGTACGAGGAACAGCAGCCGCCCATCCTCAGTTTCGGGCAGGACAATCGCATCCTTGCCCATCCGCATCGCCTCGCGGGAGACGGTGATGTGTACCCCCTTGGCCGGTTTGATGCTAATCGCCGCTTCCTGCCCGCTGAGGTGGGCGATGCGCTCGGCGAACACCCCCCCGGCGTTGACCACATAGCGGGCGGGGATGTGGTACTCGCGTCCGTCAATATGGTCTTTCACCACTGCTCCGCTAATCCGCTCCCCCTGCATCGGGAAGCTCGTCACTTCCGCATAGTTGGCGACCAATGCGCCATGCTTGGCGGCGGTGCGTATCAGGGTGGCAACGAGGCGGGTATCATCGGTTTGCGCGTCGTAGTAGATGAAAGTCTGCTTCAACCCAGCCGCCTTCAAACAAGGGGCGACGCGGCGGGTCTGCTCCTTGCTAATCACCCGATAACGGCGAATACCGAGTCTGCCGGACATGGTATCGTACATCAGCAGCCCCATCCGCAGCATCAGCCCCAACCCCACCCGACCGGGCGGCACGAAGGGGATACCGAGGGGCCGCCGGGCATCAGCATATAGGGGCAGGACGAAGCCGAGCGGGGCGACGAGGAAGGGGGCGTTGCGTATCAAGAGGCCGCGCTCCACCAATGCCTCGCGCACAAGGGCGAAATCGAACTGGGGCAGGTAGCGGATACCGCCATGCACCAGCTTGGTTGACTTGCTGCTGGTGCCACTACCGAAGTCGGCTTGCTCCACCAGCCCCACGCGGTAGCCCCGCGCCGCCGCGTCCAATGCGCTGCCCGCGCCGGTTACGCCGCCGCCCACCACGAGAATATCCACCCCGTCGCGCTGCATCTGCTCTAGGTTGGCCCTACGTGCCTGCGCCGACAGCCGCTCCATACCCTCGCTCCTCACTTGGCGTAAGCCCATTGTAGATGATGAATATAAATATCTCATAAACAGAACATAAGGAAAACATCACAAACCGTCGCCCGAATCTTACAATATCGTTATGCCACGTTTACGAAATCTTTATAGTTGTCTTCTACAATGGCATTACCCCGCCAGAGTGTGGCCGGGGTTGGCGTTCGCGCAGCATCAAGACCGTCCCGGCCACGGGGCGGAGGAGTGGGGGTCGCCGGTGGTTGGCGTGGTGCTGGTTTCGCATAGCGAAAAGCTGGTGGAGGGGCTGGCCGAGCTAGTGGCCCAGATGTACTCCCAGCCGGTGCCGATTGCCTACGCGGGTGGGGCGGCGGGCGGCGGGTTGGGCACCTCTGCCGAGAAGATTAAAGCGGCAATCAGCAAGGCATATAGCCCCGCTGGGGTGATTGTGCTGCTCGATATGGGCAGCGCAGTGCTAAGTACGGAGGTGGCAATCGAGGGCCTCAGCGAGGAGCAACGGCCCCACGTAAAGATTAGCTCTGCCCCGCTGGTCGAGGGGGCGGTGGTGGCGGTGATACACGCGGCGATTGGGCAGTCGCTGGACGAAGTGATGGCGGCGGTCGAGACCGCCCGCAATATGCCCAAGAACGTTGGCTAGAGGGGGCAAAACGATGCAGATGGCAACCGTGGTGCTGACTGACCCCGTGGGTTTGCACGCGCGGCCCGCCGCGATGCTAGTGCAGGCCGCCAATCGCTTCAAATCGGAGATTACCCTCACGCATGGCCCGCGCACTGCCAACGCGAAGAGTATCATCATGGTGCTGTCGCTCGGTGCCCGGCAGGGGGCGCAGGTACAAGTTACCACTGACGGAGAGGACGAGGACGAGGCCCTCAACGAGATAGTTCAGATGCTGGAACAGGACGTTCCGCAAGCAGCGGACACGGAAGGAGCAAAGGGATGAAGAAGCTAATCAACGGGGTGGATGATGTGGTGCGCGATGAGTTGCTCGGTGTCGCTGCGGCGCACCCCGACCTCGTGCGGGTGGATATAGAGAACCAAGTGGTCATCCGCGCCGACGCGCCGATTGCGGGCAAGGTGGGGGTGATTAGCGGCGGCGGCAGCGGCCACGAACCGATGCACGGTGGCTTTGTGGGGATGGGGATGCTCGATGCCGCCTGCGCGGGGCAGGTGTTCACCTCGCCGGTGCCCGACCAGATGATGCTGGCTACTAAGGCGGTCAACGGCGGGGCGGGGGTGTTGCACATCGTCAAGAACTACACTGGCGACATCATGAACTTCGAGATTGCTGCGGAGATGGCCCAAGCCGAGGGCATCAACGTCGAAGCGGTGGTCATCAACGATGATGTGGCGGTGCAGGATAGCCTATATACGGCGGGGCGGCGCGGGGTGGGCACGACCGTGCTAGCGGAGAAGATTGTCGGCGCGTTGGCGGAAACTAAGGCCGACCTGCACGCGGTGGCCGAGATGTGCCGCAAGGTGAACAGCATGGGCCGCAGCATGGGCATGGCCCTGACTAGCTGCACCGTGCCCGCCGCTGGTAAGCCCACCTTCGACCTCGGCGATGACGAGATGGAGATTGGTGTCGGCATTCACGGCGAACCGGGCCGCAAGCGGATGAAGCTAGCCACCGCCGACGAGATTACTGAGATGCTGACCAACCCCGTGGTCGAAGACCTCGGCCTCAAGCAGGGCGATGCGGTGATTGCCATGGTCAACGGCATGGGCGGCACCCCGCTCATCGAACTGTACATCGTCTATCGCAAGCTGGATGAGATGCTCAAGGGCATGGGGGTGAGCATCGCCCGCAAGCTGGTTGGCAACTACATCACCTCGCTAGAGATGGCGGGTTGCTCGATTACCCTGCTCAAGGCCGACGACGAACTGCTCAAGCTGTGGGATGCGCCAGTGCATACCGCCGCCTTGCGCTGGGGGGTATAGGATTAAGAATTAAGAATTAAGAGGGTAGAATGCAGAATCGGGGTAATTGCGGCGGATTGAAGGTCCCTCCCACCGCAGTTACATGAAGTTAATCATTCTGCATTCTACCTTCTACCTTCTTGATTCTAGATTCGGCAATGCGCCCAGCTTTGTGCTATACTAGTCATCACAGCGGGCCAATAATCATAAGGGGAGCGAACAAGACAAATGGAGATGAACGGCGCGATGGCGGTGCGGTGTCTTAATCTGGTTGCGGATACGATTCACGCACAGCGGCAATATCTGACCGACCTCGATTCGGCAATTGGCGACGCGGACCATGGCATCAACATGGACCGCGGCTTCACCACCGTGCGGGCCAAGCTGGAAGGCTTGACCGAGAAGAATATCGGGGCTATCCTCAAGTTGGTGGGCAGCACGCTGGTTTCAACCGTGGGTGGGGCGAGTGGCCCGCTATACGGCACCGCTTTCCTTCGCGCTGGCATAGCCCTCGACGGCAAGGAGACTGTCACCCTAGAGGACGTATGCGCGGCAATGGACGCGGCGGTGAACGGTATCATGCAGCGGGGCAAGGCGACCACCGGCGAGAAGACGATGCTCGATGCCCTCGTCCCCGCCCAGCAGGCCCTACAGAAGGCCCTCGATAGCGGCGCGACTATCCCCGCCGCGCTGAAGCTGGCGGCGGACGCAGCGGATGTGGGGGTGCAAGCGACTATCCCGATGATGGCGACTAAGGGCCGCGCCAGCTACCTCGGCGAACGCAGCATCGGCCACCCCGACCCCGGCGCGACCTCCTCCGCCCTGCTGCTTCGCACCGTTGCCAATGCGCTTGCAGGCTAATGCTGGCATGAGGCATGAGGCATGAGGTATGAGTGAGCAGTTGAGCAGGGCGGATGCGATTCGCCCCTACGTCATCAGGCGTAAATACAGCCCCAACTGCGTAACTTCTATCTTAATCTGCAATCTACAATCTGCAATCTGCAATCCTTATGAAGACGCTACAAGGCATCGCCGCAGTTGGTGGCATCGCAATTGGCCCGCTGGTAATCTACCGGCGGACTAATGCTAGGGGCGGCTCCGCCTTTGCCCCTGACCAGCCACCCGCCGCCCGCCTCGCCGCCGCCTTGACCCAAGCCGATAGCGAGCTAGCGGCGATTGCTGACAAGGTGCGGGCCGAGGTGGGTGGGGAGCAGGCCGCGATTTTTGAGGCGCAGCGGCTGATGGTCCAAGACCCCAGCCTGATGCAGACCACCAGCCAGCTAATCGCCGCAGGCAACTCCCCAGAGTCGGCGGTCCAGCAGGCGGGCGAACAGTATGCCGCGATGCTCGAAGGGCTGGACGACCCCTATATGCGCGAACGTGCCGCAGATGTCCGCGATGTGACCGGGCGGGTGGAACGTATCCTGCGCGGGATTAGCAACACCAGCCCCCAACTCAGCCAGCCCGCCATCTTGTTTGCTACCGACCTCACTCCCTCGGAGACCGCCACCCTCGCCCCCCAACTGGTGCGCGGCATCGGGCTGGCGCAAGGTGGCCTCACCTCACACGTGGTCATCGTGGCCCGCAGCAAGAACATCCCCACCGTTGTCGGGCTGGGCGAACTAGAGGCGGCGGACGGGCAGAACGCGGTGCTGGACGGCGACACGGGTAAGCTGCTGCTCGAACCCAACCCCCCCGCCCTTGCCGCTTACCAAGCGAAGCAGCAAGCCGCCCTTGCCACCCAGCAGCAACAACTCGCCTTGCGCGACCAGCCCGCGATTAGCCGCGATGGGGTGCCCGTTCGGTTGGTTGCCAACATCGGTGCGCTCGACGAGGCGAAGGGCATCGCCGCATATGGCGCGGAGGGGGTGGGGCTGTTGCGTACCGAGTTCCTCTTCCTCGAACACGAGCCGAGCGAAGATGAGCAACTCGCCGTCTACCGCCAGATATTTGCCGCCGTGCGCGGGGAAATCGTGGCCCGCACCATGGACTTGGGGGGGGATAAGCCGCCCCCTTACCTCGACTTCGGCGATGAGGCCAACCCCTTCCTCGGCTGGCGCGGGCTACGCATCGGGCTGGAGCGACCCGCGATGCTGCACACCCAACTCCGCGCCCTGCTCCGCGCCGCAGTTGGTCGCAAGTTCTGCATCATGTTCCCGATGGTCTCTACCGTAGAGGAGTTGCGGGCGGCGCGGGCGATGGTCGCCGAGGCACAGCAGGCGGTGGGCGCGGAGCAGCCCCGCGAGTTGCAAGTGGGCATTATGGTGGAGGTGCCCGCCGCGGCGATGATGGCCGACGCGCTGGCCGCCGAAGTCGACTTCTTCAGCATCGGCAGTAACGACCTCACCCAGTACGTGATGGCCGCGGACCGGGGCAACCGCCATGTCGCCAACCTGTATAGCGCGGCCCAACCCGCCGTCCTCCGCACCATAGCCCGCGTCGCTGAGTCCGCCCACGCGGCAGGTAAGTGGGTGGGCATCTGCGGCGAAGCGGGTGGCGACCCCCAGCTTGCCCCCCTCTGGCTCGGCCTCGGCATTGACGAACTCAGCATGGGGGCAGCGCGTATCCCCGCGGTCAAGCAGGTCATCCTCAGTCGCGATGCGTCCGCCTGCCGCGCCCTCGCCCAGCAAGCCCTCGCCTGTGCCACCCTCGATGAGGTACTTAAGCTAATACCAATTATGTTAGGTGGCGATGTAAATTGGCCGGGGCGAGCGCAGCCCGCCCCTACGTCAATACACCATCTGCTTGACGAATTGGTATAATCTAATCCCCTAGACCGATACCCCCCGCCCCATTCTGGGCTACAATAGTTGCTGTAACCTTGCCAATCCAAAATCCAAAATCCAAAATCCAAAATCGCCATGTCCGATATAGACAAACACAAGGTGTTCGATGAGCAAGTGTTCACCTACCGCGCCAACAAGGACGGCAAGGTGTTCATCTATTGGCACGGCCAGCA
>JBBSEE010000147.1:0-6664 GCA_038239995.1 Chloroflexia bacterium
CGGTGGGGGTATTAGTGTTAGTGGGGGTGCGGGTTGCAGTATTGGTCGGGGTGGGGGTAGGGCCAGTGATGGGCGGGCCGAACCAGTGTAGGAAAGTGCCAACATCGCCCACCGCCCAGCCGTCGTTGCGGGCGGTGAGGCTGACCCCGTACAGGTCGTAGATGATGGGGATAGGCAGGCGACGGGTCCATACCCCGCCATTCATTTCTAGCACGCGCCCCGATTGTCCCACTGCCCAGCCGCTCAGTCCGTCGGGGGCGATGTACAGGCCGAACAGGGAGGGGGTACCGCCGGGCGCACTCACCGTTACCCAACTGCCGCCGGTGTAGTGCAAGATGGTGGCATTGTTGCCCACCGCCCAGCCGTCAGTCAGCGAATCCATGCGTACCGAGTTCAGGCCGTTGCCAGTGGGGCTGCTAAACGTGGTCCAGTTGCCGGTCGAGTTGGTATACTTGAGGATGACCCCGTTCGCACCTACCGCCCACGCCTCCGTGGTGGTGATGATGGACACCGAGTTTAGGTTGCTAGTTACTGGGCTGGCGTAGTTTGTCCATGTCGAGCCGTTGAACTTGATAATCCGCCCGCTGTTGCCCACCGCCCAGCCCAAAGTCTGCGAGTTCGTCACCGCGATAGACACACCGTTGAGTTGCTGGGTGGCGGGGCTGCCAATCGCCGCCCAACTGCCGGTGTAGTGGGCGATAGTGCCGCTGCTGCCCACCGCCCAACCGTCGCTGCTACTGAGCATATCCACAGAATATAGGTCGGGATTGCCCGCCAGTGGGGTGGGGGCAACCCATGTCTCGTTGCCAGTGTAGTGGGCCAGCACCCCGGAGTTGCCCACCGCCCAGCCATCGGTGGTGGACACCATATCCACATCGCGCAGGGTGAGGAAGACGGGGGTGACACGGAACAGCGACCATGCTGTGCCATTCCAATTCAGCAGGGTGCCATTCTCCCCCACCGCCCACGCATTGTTGCTGGCGGTGGCGTAGACCCCGAATAGCTGGGTGGTGGGGAAGGAGGGCGGGTTGCTGTACAGCGTCCACGTGCCGCTGACGTAATGCACGATGGTCGCCACCGTGCCCACCGCCCAGCCCTCATTGGCGTTGACAAAATAGACGCTGTACAACCGATTGGCAGTCGGGCTAGTGTAGTCGCTCCAACTGGTGCCGTCGAAGTGGCGGATGTGTCCGTTGTCGCCCACCGCCCACACGTTGTTGCTGGCAAGGGCATTGACCGCATACAGAGCGTAGCCGGGGGTGTAATCCACGCTCCAACTGCCGTTATATTTCAGGCTGATGCCAATCCCCACCGCCCAGCCGTGCGTCGCGTCGAGCATGGATACGCTGTATAGGCTCTGGCCGCTGGGGCTGGACACGATTGACCATGCGCTGCCGTTATAGTGGATGATAGTGCCGCCGAAGCCGACCGCCCACACATCGTTCGAGGCGGTGGCCGAGACCGAGGTCATAATCGTGCCCGCCACCGGGGTGGAGACGATTGACCAACTGGTGCCGTCGTAGTGGACAAGGGTGCCATCGTCGCCCACCGCCCAGCCGTCGGTCGCGCTAATCATCTTCAGGCCGCTGAGGTTGATACTGCCATCAACCGGCGAGGCGACATCGCTCCACGTGGTGCCATCATAGTGCTGAATCACCCCATTCTGCCCCACCGCCCAAATATCGTTGGCGGCGAGGCCGGAGATAGCACTGTAGCTGGGGTAGACGTTGCGCCAGCGGTTGGTGTCCAAAGTCGAATTGCTGCGGGCGGCGATACCCAGCGAGGCGAACAACAGCAGCAGCAAGGCAAGGGGGGCGAAGGCGAACTTGCGGTTCATTTGGGGGATACCTCCTCTATGCGCCGCGCCGCGACGCTGTTCCAGTCGGCAAGGGGGGATTCGTGATGTTATGTCATGCTAATACCACGATTATAGCACAACATCTTCGCAAATAAAAGTAGCGCAGGGGCAAAATCGGCAAAATTGGGGTAAAATCCCCCCGCTTGTCGCGCCCCCGCGCAGGCGGTATAATCCAATGGCTCAGATTATGCAGTAAAGGGGAATTATGGCCCAGACCATGGAAAAGGAAAAGTTGAAGATACAATCGTTGCCACCCAATGTAACAGAGGTGGCCGCGCCGATGCGCTTTTGGGACTATGTGTGGATTAGCGTCTATTGGTTCGGCATCACCTTCATGTGGAGTGGCTACAACGGCATCATCCTGCCGGTGCTGAACGCGCGGTTCGTGGATAGCGGCATCGTCGGCTCGGCTTTGGGGTTGCTCACCGGCGCAGGGATGATTGTCGCTATCATCGTGCAGCCGGTGGCGGGGTCGTTGAGCGACCGCAACCACAGTCGCTGGGGCAAGCGTCGCCCCTTTATCGCGCTGGGCACGCTGGCGGAGACCGTGTTTCTACTGGCGATGCTGGGGGTGGCAAGTTGGTGGGGGTTGCTGCTCGGCACCGTGCTGCTCCAGTTCGCCGACAACGTGGCGATGGGGCCGTATCAGGGGCTGATGCCCGACCGCGTGGCCCCAGCGCAGCGGGGTCGTGCGTCGGGCAGCATGGCGGTGGCCCAGATTGCCGGTAACGCCCTCGGCTTCGCGGTTGCCAAGCTACTGCTGTTGGACATGAACAGCATCGCGTGGGCGTTCGGGGCGATTATCGTGGTCAAACTGCTAGTGTTGCTGCCCACCATCTTCTTGGTGAAGGAGGATCGCCATGCGCCGCTGACTAAGACCCCGCCGGGGCGGTGGGGGATTATCGAGCAGGAGTTGCCCTTCGTGCGCGAGGTCAGCCTCAGCAATTTGGGGCGGATTAGCTGGGGGCTGATTGGCGACTTGCGGCGGGAACGCAGCTTCACCCTGCTGGTGCTATCACGCCTGATTATCCTCACCTGCCCGGCGATGGTCACGACCTTTGGGCTGTATTACTTGCACGACGCGCTGAAGATGAGCGACCCCGGCGGCTCGTTCATCATCCTCGTGGGGATTGTGATACTGATCAGCCTGCTGGTGGTCTACCCCGCTTCGCACTACTCCGACCGCATCGGGCGGCGCAAGCTGATAGTGGTGGCCTGCATCGTAGGGTCTATCGGAGTGGCGGGGCTAGCCTTCGCCCAATCATTTGCTATGGTGGTGGTATTCGGGGCGTTGCTAGGGGCAGGTTGGGGGGCGTTCAGCAGCATAGACTGGGCTTACGCGATTGATGTCGCCCCCGCCGATGAGACCGGCAAGTTCATGGGCCTCTCCAACCTCGCGGGGGCGGGGTCACTGGCTTTGGCGGGGCTGCTGGGCGGGCCGATTGCCGACTTGTTCAACGCCGCTAGCCCCGGCACCGGGTTTGGCTATCGCGTGCTGCTGATTATCGCCGCGCTGTTGTTCCTGCTCGGTGCCTTGCTGCTGCGCTGGGTCGAGGTCCGCCCCCATGTGGTGCTTGAGCAAAACATCGCCATAGACGGCTACACTGAAGAACGACATAGTTGACCTCTCCTTTATCTTGTTCCCAATACCAATCTATAGCAATATACGTAAGCGGTCGGGGCGAAGATTGGTAGCCCCTCTAATTACCTTACACTTGGCAATTGGGGCAATAGTAGGTCAGCCTCCCGCCATCGGGGCCGGTGCGGGTCTGCACCATGGGCGTGCCACAGTGGAAGCAGGGGCGGTGGGTGCGGCGGAAGGCCCAGTGGCGGTCACGATAGTGGAAGCTGCGCCCCTCGGCCTCGGCCTCGTGCTGCAACCGCTGGTATAGCTCCACCGGGATGGTGAAGCCGCGCTGCTCTAGGCAACGCTGCGCCTGCATCGGGATGGTCTGTATCAGACAGTCAACCTCCGCCTCGCTGAGGCTGGCAACGCGGCGCTGGGGGTGGATTTGGCAGGCGTTCAGCACATCGCTCTTGAAGTAGTTGCCCAATCCGGCGGCCACCTCTTGGAGCAGCAGCACGGGGGCAATCTCTTGCTCGGCGAAGCGGGGGTCCAGCAGCCGCGCCTTGAACTTGGCGGTGTCGAACGGCACGTCGCAGATGTCGGGGCCAATCACTCGCAGGGTCTCGATTTGCTCGAAGGGGTCGCCCAGCACGATGTCGAACACCTGCCCGCGCATGAAGATGGCTTGGGCGCGGTCGGTGTAGAGGTGGACGCGCTCCTGCGGCTCACGGGGGATGGTGTCCTGCGGGGGGAACAGCAGCCATTTGCCCCACATCAGCGGGTGGGCGCGAAACCAGAGGTCATCGTTAAGCTGGAAGATGATGTTCTTGCCCAGCGCGAAGATGTTCAGTATCTGTCGCTCATCCAACGCGGCGGGATGCTCGGCCAGCCACGCCTGCGCCTTCTTCAGCCGCGTCTCCAGCCCTAGCAGCTTGCCCCCCGCCAGCGATTCGTTCAGCCGCGCGGCGATGCGATGAACTTCCGGTCCCTCGGACATCGTGCATCTTCTCCTCTGAACAATCGTAACCTACTGGTGTTCCGCCCCCACAAAAAAGGAGGAAACTAGCGGGGGTCTGGGGGGTTGACCCCCAGAAGCTGACCTACCATATCGCTAATCGGCAATACGGCGCGGCAAGGTTAACAGCGCCGCCGGGCATCCGCTCAACTCACCAGTCGGGGGTCAAGCCCCAAACCCCCGCCAATCTTCCCTAGCTTTCAAGGGGCGAAACATCATAACCCACTTATACCGCGCAATTTGGTAAGGTTTTGGTAAGGTAAATCGCCCTTTTTGGTAAGGTAAACGGTAAGGTTAAAAGTGGAAAAACTCATTGACAGTGGTAATCGAATCATGCTATGATAGCGGTGCAGTTACGGAGATTATGCTTTGCGCCTGCATGTCTCTGCTCCTTTCTTTCGGGAAGGTCAGTCCGCCCGCCCAGCGGCTGACCTTTTTCTTTTGCCCTCATTCCGCCCTGCCCTTGTGATAAGGAGCGGGGTTTTTGTGTGCTATAATCATCGCATGAACCGGGCCAACAACCTGTGGATGCCAAGCAGGGCGCAGCCTATAACCCTGCTGCTAGTCTTCGCCCTCGCCCTTGCCATCCGCCTCGGGCTGGGCTGGGCCAGCGACTTCGCGGGGCTGTGGGGACAGGACGCTTACGCCTATTATTACCACGCGCTGGCGATGGCGAACACTGGCTCACCCGATTACTACGGCTGGACCTTCCCCCCGCAAGTGATTAACTTTCCGCTCGGCTACTGCATCATCGTGGCGGGGGCGTTCAAGCTGCTGGGCAGCAGCGCGGGGTTGGCGCAGGGGGTCAGCCTGCTCGCCAGCGCGTTGACCGCCCCGCTGATGGGGCTACTCGCGGCAGAGGTGGGTCGCGCTCCCACCCCCAACCCCTCCCGATGGGAGGGGAGCGATGCACCTGCGCGACAGGATGAGGGTGCTATCCCCCCCAATCCAAAATCTAAAATCCAAAATCTAAAATCGGGGTGGGCGGGGAGTAATGCGCTGCTCATCATCGTCCCCGCCGTGTATATGGCAATCGCGCCCTGGTCGGTGCGCTCTGGGTTGACGGTGATGGCCGATGCTACTGCGCTGCTCGGCGCGGTGGGTGGGGCATGGCTGTGGCTGCGGGCGCGGCGCACTGGCAGTCGTTGGTCGGCAGCAGGGGCCGGGCTGATGCTCGGCCTCGGCGTACTCAGCCGCTACCAAGCCGCCATCGTGCTGCTCCCGCTGCTGATTTTGGATGTTAGATGGTGGATTGTGGATTTTAGGGGCCGCCGCGCCGGTCAGCAGAGCGGGCCGCCACCCCCCCCTACACCAAACACCATGGTTGTAGGTCAGCAGGGCGTGATAAATCACGCCCCTACCTCCGCCATTCGTAATTCAAAATTCATAATTCATAATTCAACACTAATCCTCCTCCCCTTCCTGCTGTTGATGCTGCCACAGGTGCTGTACAACGCGGGTGGCGGCGGGTTCGGCTATGGCGCGTGGCTGGGGGAGTGGAGCGCGAGCAATTTCTTCGCCACCCAGTTCCACAATGGCGACGGTGCGTTCAGCTTCAACTATCCCCCGGCGGTCTTCTACTTCGGCATCGTCCCCCTCTCGCCCGCCTTCCTCAGCCCGCTGCTGGGGGTGCTATACCTCGCCGCGCTACTTCTACCCCCTACCCCTCGCGGTAGGAGGGGAGTCTTGCTCCTCCCCTGCTGGGGGAGGGGAGTTGGGCTGCTGTTCGCGCTCAGTTGGGCGATGGGGGGGATGCTGTTCTTCAGCGGCACGCCGCGCGAGAACTTTCGCTTCGCCCTCGCTTACTTGCCCGCGCTGCTGTTGCTGGCGGGGATGGGAGCGGCAGGGCTGTGGGGCTGGCTGGGGCAGTGGGGACGGTGGCGGGGATGGGGGCGGGCCGCGCTGCTGGCCTTGCTACTGGCGACGGGCGGGCAGATGGTCTACGCGGCGGCGGGCAATATCCGCGATTTGGCCCAGCAGGCGGCGGCGGAGAACGCGGCGGCAGACTATGCGGCGGCGCACACAGAGGCGGGGGCGAACATCTACAGCTTCGGCCTGACCCTGCCGCTCTATCATCGGCATAGCGACCGACATACCGTCTACGATATATCCAACGGTGACGCGGCCAGCATCGAAACGAGCATCGGGGGGGCGGATTACGCCTACCTGTTCGTCAACCCCACCAACCTCGACGCGCAATGGCGCGATACCCCCCTGTACGCCA
>JBBSEE010000148.1:0-6633 GCA_038239995.1 Chloroflexia bacterium
CACCTTCAGCGGCGACAATACCGTGTTCGTGTGGGTGGGCAACGCGGGCGGGGTCAGTGCCATCGTCAACGGCCAGAATCGCGGCCCGCTCGGCCAGCAGGGCAAGGTGATAAAGCGGCAATGGGACAGCAACGGCAACGAAACTAACGGTTGAGCGCGGCGCAACATCACGCCGATACAAGGAGAAATATGGCAGGCACCAATTCTTTCGATGTAGTCAGCGAGTTCGACCACCAAGAGCTAGTCAACGCGATTGACCAGACTGAGCGCGAGGTGCGTACCCGCTACGACCTGAAGAACGCTAAGTGCGACATCAAGCTAGAAGGCGACAAGCTCGTCCTCACCGGCGAGGCCGAGTTCCAGCTAACTGCGATTAAGGACATCTTGCAGAGCAAGGCGATTAAGCGCGGGCTATCGCTGAAGATATTCGATTGGGGCAAGGTCGAACCCGCCCCCGGCGGCAGCGTGCGCCAGACGGTCACGCTGGTCAAAGGCCTAGAGGAGACGCTGGCGAAGAAGATCGTCAAGGAAATCCGCGATGCCCAGCCCAAGGTACAGACCCAGATACAGGGCGATGCCATCCGCATCACCGCTAAGAGCAAGGACGACCTCCAAGCGGTCATTGCCTTCCTCAAGGGCAAAGATTACCCCGTTGCTTTGCAATTCATCAACTATCGCTGAATAGGATATAACTCTTTTGGATACCCTTACCAAACCGAAGTTCGCAGTGGTCAGCCTCGGCTGCGAGAAGAACCGCATTGACAGCGAGGGCATGGGCGCAACCCTGCGCGGGGCGGGCTATGAGGCCACCGCCAACGCGGACGAGGCTAGCGTGCTAATCGTCAACACTTGCGGCTTCCTCGAAGCGGCCCGACAGGAGGCGGTGGATACCCTCAATCAGCTAGCCACCACTAAGCGCGATGACCAGTTGCTGATTGCCGCTGGCTGTATGGTGGAGCTATACCCGGAGCGCATCAGCGGTGGAGTGGCCGCCCTAGATGGGCAACTTTCCGCCCGCAATTGGCCGGACATCGCCAAGCTGACCGCCAGCCTCGGCCAGCAGCGCGGCTTGCCCCTCACCCTGTTCCCCGCCCCGCCCGTAATCGAACTCGACCCTGCCCTCGGCGAACAGTGCCCCACTGCCCCGGCCAGCTACGCCGACCCCCAACTGACCGGCTTCGCCCGCAAGGCCACCAGCGCATCCGCCTTCGTCAAGATTGCCGAGGGCTGCGACGCGAAGTGCAGCTTCTGCATCATCCCCCAGATACGTGGCGGTCACATCAGCAAGCCGCTCCCCCAGATTATCGCTGAGGTGAAGGAGCTAGCCGCGCAAGGGGTGAAGGAGATTATCTACATCTCCCAAGACTCCACCTACTACGGCCTCGACCTCGGCATCCGCGACGGCCTCGCTGGGCTGCTGGAGGAGACGGTGCGACAAGTGCCGCAGATTGAGTGGATTCGCATCATGTACGCCTACCCCGCCCGCATGACCCCGCGCCTGATACAGACGATGGCGGCATTGCCCCAAGTGTGCAAGTATGTGGATATGCCCTTGCAGCACGGCAGCCGCGAGATGCTGCGCCGAATGCGCCGCCCCTCGGATATGGACAGGGTGCGCCGCGTGCTGACCAGTATGCGCGAGGCGATGCCCGACCTTGCCCTGCGTACCACCTTCATTGTGGGCTTCCCCGGCGAGACTAATGCGGAGTTCGACGAACTGCTCGGCTTCATCAACGAGGGTTGGTTCGACCATGTGGGGGTGTTCACCTACTCGCCAGAGGAGAAGAGCGAGAGCTTCAACCTGCCAGGCCACCTCCACCCCCGCGTGAAGGAGAAGCGGCGCAAGCTGGCGATGCTCGCCCAGCAGCGTATCAGCCTCCAGCGCAATCAATCGCTGGTGGGCAAATCGCTGCCGGTGCTACTAGAGGGCGCGGGGGAGTTCGAGGATGGGCGGGGGCGCAGCACCGGCGAACAGGTCTACGTGGGGCGCAGCTACCGCGAGGCCCCCGAAGTGGACGGCTACATCTTTGTGCAGCCGCGCAAGGGCCAGACCCTCAGCGTCGGCCAGATGCTGGATGTGCGTATCAGCCGTGCCGAGGAGTATGACTTGTGGGCGAAGCCGATAGTTAGCTAAATGGCTCTTCAATTCACCCGCGCGGGCGGCGGGGCTAGCGCGGCCATTACCTTGTCGGGCACGTTGCTGATAATCGCATCCACCCCCACGTAGGCGAGCATCCGCGCCACGATTGGGTTGTCTACGGTCCAGACCACCACCAGCTTGCCCATATTGCGTAGCCGTCGCACCATGTAGGGGTCGAGCAGGGCCGACTTCCAGTGTGGCAATATCACCTCCGCGTCGGCGGTGGCCTGCTGTGCCCAGCCGCCCGGGAGGTACGGCCCGTGCGCGTAGAGTGCGCCGAGGGTGAGGTGGGGGGCAATCTCGCGCAGCTTGCGTATCGCGGCATGGTCGAAGCTGATGACCACCGCTTGGCCGGGCCGCTCCCAGTTCTCCGCCCGTAGCAGGTCGGCCACCTTCTGTTCGATGCCGGGGTACTGAGCGGGGTCTTTCAGTTCGATGTACAGCCCGAAGCCCCACTTGCGGGCGAGGTCAATCGCCTCCGCCAGCGTTGGCACCCGCTCCCGCCGAAATCGCTTGCCGAACCAGCTACCCGCATCAAACTCCTTGATCTGCGCCAGCGTGTAGAACCCCACCCAGCCCACCCCGCTGGTGGTGCGGTCGAGGCTGTCATCGTGCAGCACCACCAATTCGCCGTCCGCGCTCATCTGCACATCGAGTTCCACCGCATCCACCCCCAGATTATGCGCCTTGAGGAAGGCGGCGAGGGTGTTCTCCGGGGCATAACCGGACGCACCGCGATGCCCGAACACCATCACCGGACTGAGCCGCTTCTGGCGCAACACGAGGTATTGCAGCGCAAAGTACAGCACCGCGCCGATGTAGGCCCAACCCAGCGTGTAGCCGAGCCGCTTCAGGGTACGCATCAAAGGGGAAACTCCTCTATCGGCCAGCCCTGCGCTAGCGCGTGCTTGCGTAGTTCAGGGCGGGGGTTGACCGCGACTGGATGACCGACTAGCTCTAGCAGGTGGATGTCGCCCCCAGTATCGGCGTAGGCGTAGGAGGCGGACAGGTCAATCTGGTGCCGCCCCACCAGTTCCTGCATCAGGGTGGCTTTGTGGCGGCCCACTGGGTGGGTGTTGGCGATATGGCCGGTGAACCGCCCCCGTGCATCCACCTGCAAGCTGCTGGTGACGAGCAAATCGGCGTGGGTGTGTTCCAGCAGCGGCTGCAACAGGAAGTCCAGTGAGCCGGAGAGCAGCACGATGTAATGCCCATCACGCTGATGTTGGCGCAGCGCGTCGAGGCCAGCGGGCGACAAGCGAGGCAGTATCTTGCGCTCAAACAGGCGGCGACCAAACTCGCGCATCCGCGCCGCGTCGAGGCCGGTCAGGTAGATGCGGTCACGGGTCATCGCCTTAATCGGATTCAGTTCGGTGAGGCGGCTAGCCAACGCCTTGAGCATGGCGAAGCCGCGACGCGGGCCGAGCATCCCCCCCCGCAGCAGGGCCCGCAGGAAGATACGCTCCGCGCTCGTCCCCGGTATCAACGTACCGTCCACGTCGAATATCGCCGCCACGCGCCGCCCCACCAACTCATCACTCATCACTCATCACTCATCACTTGTCTTCGCGGGGATGCGCTTGGCGAGGGAGTCGGGGCCGGGCAGATACATATGGCGGCTATCCCACACCACCACCGCGCCGCGCAGCAGCATATACAGGACGCTGAAGTAGATGAGGAAGGTGCCAATCCCGTCAATCAGCCCACCCCACTCGCGCTCAAAGCTGGCCCAGCCACTATCCTGCGCCGCCGCGAGGCGTAGGGCAAGGATGAGCAGCATCCAGCAGAAGGCGACTACCTTGACCACCCCATAGAGGGCGCGATGGAAGCGGCTGGCCGCCAGCCATGTGCCGAACTTGCTGGTCATCATCGTGTTCGCCCCGAAGGCGGTCTTTCCTTGCGCTAGGGCCATGCTGCGTAGCCCATCCACGATGAAGCTCCGCACAATCGTGACCAGCGGCATCCACACCGGCACCAGCATCAGGTGGGCTAGCACCACCCAGTAGACGTTCTCCACGATACGGTCGCCCGCAATGTCGAACACCGCCCCGAACTCGTTGGCACTGCCCCGCTTGCGGGCCACGTAGCCATCCAGCGCGTCGCTGGCGAACACGATGATAGTAAGGAAGAAGCCAACCAAGACCGCCACCGGGGTGAGGATGTAGATGATACCGACCGTGATGAACAGCAGGATGATACGTGCCACCGTGATTAGGTTAGCCATGCTTGCCGCTTCCTCCCTCGTGCCTACATCTAACATCGGGCCGGTTTCAGTATACACTGCGACCCGCGCATGGTCAAGGGATTAGCCACCCCAAAACATTGACGCTGCCCTCATCTTGTGCTAAACTACTGTGGCTAGGCTGGTGCTGCGTGGGCGAGGGCAACCCACCCCTACCTCGGCGTTGCGGCACTTGGGCCGGGCGGATGCGATGCGCCCTACGCTGCTAGCTCATCCGCTTATCTCTCGCTTGCTCCTTATGGTGGGGAGCGATTAACTGGAAGGGAAATCCGTCGCGTGAAACGTCTACTTGCCGCGCTGCTGCTGCTCTCCGTGCTGCTCGCCCCGCTGGCCGCGCCCCCGATGCGCGTGGCCGCCGCTGCTGCCGAAGACCCCGCCTTCCACGCCCTGTGGGAGCGCACCGACCAACTGGTGGTCTCCCATAACGTCAGCCGCACGTGGTACTGGGGGGTATACCCCTTTGCGCGTCTGAGTGAGCAATTCGCTGGGTTGCCCAACAACAGCCGCCTCGTACAGTATTACGACAAGGGGCGGATGGAGATTAACAACCCCAAGGCCGACCGCAACAATCCCTACTTCGTGACCAATGGCCGCCTCGTCGCCGAGATGGTGCAGGGGCAGGTGCAAGTGGGCAACAATCAGTATGTCACCCTCCCCGCGCCGGACATCCCGATTGTGGGCGATGGTGGGGATAACCCCGCGCCTACATATCGCAATCTGCAAGCAGTCGCTTCGCTGGGGGGGAACACGCATGGCAGCAACGCTCCCAACCGCGTCGGCCAGCTAGCCAGCTTCACCCTCGACAATGGCGGCAATGTGGGCAGCAACCCCCCCCTCGCCCAAGACCACGCCGCCGCCAGTCGCCTCGCCTACTACGAGCCAGCCACCCACCACAACATCGCGGCGGTGTTCATGAACTTCTTCAACCAGCGGGGGCAGGTGCTGAACTGGCGAGTGCTGTACAGCGACCGCCTGATAGATTGGGTGCCGACCATGGGCTACCCCGTGACCGAACCCTACTGGGTACGCACCACCGTGGGTGGGCGCGAACACAACGTGATGATACAGGCCTTCGAGCGGCGCATCCTCAGCTACAACCCCGACAATGACCCCGCTTGGCAGGTGGAGATGACCAACCTCGGTCGCCACTACTACGACTGGCGTTACGGTGGCACCAGCCCCGGCGCGTTGTCTGCGCCCCTGCCGATTGCGGTGCGAGTAGTCGTCCCCGCCGCCAACGTGGATACCGGCATCATCGAAACCTATGTGGTGAGCGGGGCGTGGCAGGTGGCCGATTACGCCGCCGGTCATCTCTACGGCAGCAGCAACCCCGGTCAGCCCGGCAACGCTGTGTACGCTGGTCATAACAACTGGCACGGTGAGGTGTTCCGTTACCTCTACCAGCTACAGGCGGGCGACACCTTCACCATGTACCTCAGCGATGCCAGCGTGCATCATTATCGGGTAGACCAGAGCCTGAGGGTGCTGGAGAGCGGCGCGTCCATTGCGGTGCGGGTCGCCAATGCGGAACTGTACACCGGCCCCACCGCCGACGAGCGTGTCACCCTCATCACCTGCTGGCCGTATACCACCTACACCCACCGCGTCATCATCATCGGACACCCGATTCCTTGAAATGAAGAATGCTGATACCCATCTCCGACCAACTAATCGAGCAGACCATTGCGGCGGCGCGGGGGAGTGTGCGGCGGCGGGCGATTTATCGCTTCCACGAACACGAGGAGGCGGTGCAGCGGATGCTCAATGCGCTGGAACCCGGCACCTACGTGCGCCCCCACCGCCACGCCGACCCCGCCAAGGTGGAGTGCTTCCTCATCCTGCGCGGCAAGGTGGCCTGCGTGGAGTATGATGACACGGGGATGGTGGTCAATCATTGCATCTTGCAGCCCGAAGGGTTGTGCGGGGTGGAGATACCGCCCGGCACGTGGCACTCGCTCATCTGCCTCGCCAGCGGCACCTGCGTGTATGAGATAATCGAAGGGCCGTATCTGGCCGCCACCCACAAGAGCTTCGCCGCGTGGTCGCCGCCGGAGGATGATGAGGGGACGGGGCAAGACTTCATTGCTGATGTGCTACGCCTTTTGGAGCTTGACAAATCGTAGCGGGATGCGTATAATATAGCGCACACAGCACGCAACACGCTGTGGAGAGGTGGCCGAGTGGTTGATGGCGGCTGTCTTGAAAACAGCAAAGCGATGAGCTTCGGGGGTTCGAATCCCTCCCTCTCCGC
>JBBSEE010000149.1:0-6600 GCA_038239995.1 Chloroflexia bacterium
CGTCAGCTTCCTCATCTTCGCCTTCCTCTATGAGACCTTCGTCAACGCCAACAAGCCAGAGGAGGAGCGACCACTGCTGCTCGCCTTCCGCAGCTTGATTGCCCAGCCGATTGCGGTGGGGATGGCGGTGTTGACCCTCGTGTTCGTCTACGTGCTGTTCTACAGCAACTTCTTCACCAACCTCGCACAGGTAGGCAACGGCATTCAAGGTATCACCTACTGGGCCACCCAACAGGGGGTGGCGCGGGGCGGCCAACCTTGGTACTACTTCCTCATCCAACTGGCGGTCTATGACCCCATCCTCGTGGTGTTCGGGATTGGCGGCGGCATCTACCTGATTATCCGTCAAGCGCAGCAGAAGCTGTACGATATTGCTGCTGAGACCGACCCCAACCCCAACCTTGCCCCCGCGCCGGGGCTGCCCACCAGCACCGCGGTAGTCAACCTGATGACCCCGCTGCTGGGCTATTGGTCGCTGGGTGCGCTCATCGTCTACAGCATCGCGGGCGAGAAGATGCCATGGCTGCTGATGCAGATTAGCTTGCCTCTCGCCCTGATGGCGGGGATGGGCCTCGGTCGGATGATGAAGAACACCGATTGGGGAGCGTACTGGCGCAATGGTGGGCTGTGGACCACCATCACCATCGTGCTGATTGGCTTCGCCCTCATCGCCTTCCGCGACTCGCTGGCCGCCCCCTACAACTCCACCCCCCCTGCCGCCGCCGAGCAATCCGCCCACCTACTGCGTAGCCTGCTGACCGCGGTGATTATCGTGGTGATGGTCGGGTTGGTGATGTACTGGATGGGTAGGCTGGGCTGGAAGCATAGCTGGGTGGCCTTCTTCTTCGCCCCCCTGCTGGTACTGTTCGTCTACGGCGTTCACTCCGCCATAGAACTGAACTTCTACAACGCGGACAACCCCAACGAGATGCAAGTCTACGTCCAGACCGCCCCCGATGTGCCGATTGTGGTTGACCGCATCCTCAGACTGTCGCGCGACGAGACCGCCTTCACCAAGCGCAACTCCGACGACCCCACCGGCGGCCATAGCCTCGACATTGCGATTGACAATCAGGTGGAGTGGCCGTTCGACTGGTACTTCCGCGACCAGAAGGGTTACTTCTACTTCAACGCCGGTTACGCCCTCAACCGCTCGCCCAGCGTGGTGATTAGCCGCGTGGAGGGGGACACCGACGGCGCGGCAGTAGTCGCGGCGGTGGAGAAGCAACTGGGTAACGATTACATCAAGGAGAAGTTCAAGCTGCGCCGCTGGTTCCCAGAAGAGCTATACAAGAACCTCGATGCTGGTAACCCCAACTTCACCCTCGGCCAAATCTGGGCGAACCTGACCAACGCGGCCAACTGGCCGAACATCGGGCAATATTTCATCTTCCGCAAGCCGCAGAACCCGCAGGGCAGCACCGACTTCTACCTGTACGTGCGAAGCGACCTCGCGGCCAAGATTGGCATGGGCGGTGTCACCCTCGGCGGTCAGACTGTGGGCAGCACGGGACAGAACCCGCCGCCCAACACCAACCCCAACCCCAGTGCCAGCCCCAGCACTAGCCCTTCCACCGATACAGGCACTGCCAACGGAATGTTCGACCTGAAGCAGGGCAGCGGCAAGGGCCAGTTCAGCTTCCCCCGCGCCATCGCCGCTGCCCCGGACGGCAGCTTCTACGTGCTGGACACGATGAATGGGCGGGTGCAGCACTTCGACGCGAACGGCAAGTTCCTCAACGCCTTCGGCAAAGCCAGCAACGCCGACCCCGGCAGCAATGGGCAGAAGAACCCCAGCTACGTCGAGCCGCAGAACGGCTTCCTCGGCACCCTACCCACCTCGCAGGGTGGCGCGAACGGCCTCGCGGTGGACAAGCAGGGCAACATCTACGTGGCGGACACGTGGTATCACCGCATCCAGAAGTTCGACAAGGACGGCAACTTCGTCCTCGCCTTCGGCATCCCCGGCTACACCGGCGGCAAACCGGCGGAGGATGCCAAGACCGACAACAACACTAAGATGTTCGGGCCGCGCGGGGTAGCGGTGGCCGATGATGGCACCATCTACGTATCCGACACTGGCGACAAGCGGGTGCTGGTGTTCGATGCCAGCGGCAACTACAAGAGCCAGTTCGGGGTTTGCAAGGATATTGGCAACGACAAGCTGGACTGCACCGGCGACGGGGCCTTGGATGAGCCTATCGGCCTCGCGCTGGACAAGCAGGGCAACATCTACGTGGCGGACACGCGCAACCACCGCATCGTCAAGTTCAAGACCGACGGCAGCTTCCAAAAGAGTTGGCCGGTGGCCGACAATGGCTGGCTACAGGCTCAGTTCATGGAGCCGCAGCTAGCGGTGGACGCACAGGGCAACGTCTATGCTCCCGACCCCAGCGGCGGCAACATTGATGTGGTCAAGTACAGCCCCGAAGGCGACGTGCTAGGCAAGAAGTCGAAGGAGCAGGGCAGCACCCTCGTCGGCCCTGTCGGGGTGGCACTGGACAGCGCGGGCAACCTCTACGTGGTGGACGCGCAGCAGCAGGGCGTGGTCAAGTTCACCCCTATCAAGTAAGCAACCGGACGGGCCGCCGCCAGTGGGGATGACTAGCCAACGGATTGAAAAAACGGATAAACGGATTGGCCTATGTAGGGGCGCAGATTTATCGCGCCCTGCCGAATCGCATCCGCCCAGTCGCGCCGCTATTATGTCAATCGCCACTATGTCCATTTGCTATCCAACTACAGTGTAATAGAACCAGCCGCGCCCCTACTAATCCACCTGTAGGGGCGCGGATTTATTGTACCCCCAGACCCCCGCCGTTCTTCACCTTTTCTCCTTAACTTGATGCGCCTCGGCGTGCGCCTCCGCACCTACGAAAATATGCACGAGTGACCCCAACTGCGTAACTCCTACTAAACAATATCGAACCCCGCCTGCCCCACCCCTATCGCGCCATCAAGCTCGACCTTGACCGCGACCAGCACATGGCCGGGGTGGGTAGTCGCGCCCACGTGCCAGCGTATCACCACGCGGCCCTGTGCGTCGGCCTGCTGTGGCCCGCCCACGAACAGTTTGGAGCAACCGTTGCTACTCTGGTCGCCGCTGGGGTAGGTGCAGACGATGGTGACGCGGGCGGCGGGTTTGGTGGTCACGGTGATGGTCTGGTACTCGCCCCGCTTGAGTTGCGGCTGGGCAATCTGGATGTCGGGCACGAGGCTGGGGTCAAGCGCGGGGGTGGGCGTAAGCGGGATGACCGTTGGGGTAGAGATGGGCGTACTGGTTGCGCTGGGTGAGGGCGTGGGGGTGGGGGTGGATTGGTACTTGTCGCGGTAGCGGAGTGTGCCTAGCTGGGTGAGCAGCACATCGTTGGGCGGCTTGTTCTCGGAGTGCAACTCGAATACTGCCCGCTCGAAGTATTGCACCGTATAGCTCTTACCGTCCAGCGCGGAGACCTCATGCAGGCGTTCGCTGAGGGGATAGCCCTGCTGCACCAGCCCGCCATGCGCCAGCCAATAGTCGCGGAACTTGCCCTCGATGCTGTGGCCGGTGGCGGCGAAATATAGGTTGTTGCCGCCCGGCTGACCGTTTGCTAGTGGCTTGTCGCCATATAGCTGCTTCAGCCGAAACCTACCTAGCTGACTGAGCAGCACATCGTTGGGCGGCTGGTTTTCGGGGTGCAACTCGAACTCGGCCCGCTCGAAATATTGCACCGTATAGGTCTTGCCGTCCAAGTCGCTGACCTCTTGCAGCGGCGCGGAGATGGGGTAGCCCTGCTGCGCCAGCCCGCCATGTGCGTTCCAGTAGGCGAGGAACTTGCCGCTGACCATGTGGCCGGTGGCCGCGAAGTAGCGGCTGTCGCTCGGCGACGGCGCGGGGGCAATTAACCCCACCAGCATCACGATGGCGACAAGGATAATCTTACGCATGGGTATCCCTCCTATGCAGAAAGTTATGCTCCTCCCCATTGGGGGAGGCTGGGAGGGGGTGAGTGGCGCGATTCGCTCCCACCCCCAACCCCTCCCGGTGGGAGGGGAGTTTGGCCCGCTAAGGGCGCGGCGTGGGCCTCGACCGCCTCGATGATGGGCGCGGGCGGCGGTTGGCGGCGGGCTAGTCGCTTGCCCCAGCGCAAGGCGGGGCGTTCGACCAGCAGGTAGAAGACGTAACCAGCTCCCACCATCAGCAGGCTGAAGCCGAGCGAATAGACTGCGAAGGCGGCCCACCCCTGTAGGTCGGGCAGCCACGAGTAAAGTTCTTTGACCAGCGGCTCATGCACGAGGTAGATGCTGTAGCTGATTAGCCCCACCGCGGCGAGGGGGCGGAAGGTGAAGATGCGCTGCGCCAGCCCCGGCCTACTGGCCGCCAACAGCAGGCCGCAGCAGCCGCCCGCCACCAAGATAGTGGTCAGGGGATGAAAGTGGCCCAGCCCCACGTAGCAATAGACCACCCCCATCCACAGCAGCGCGACCGCAATGGCGAAACTGAGCCGCGCGGGGATGCGCTCACCGTAGCGCACCGCCACCACCGCGGCGAGAATGCCGAGGGCGAACTCTAGCAGGCGGGTAGGCGCGAAGGTGGACCAGAACTGGAAGGCGAGCGCGTCGCCGCTGGGTTTGACCACATACCAAACCCATACCCCCACCGCGCTGGATAGCACCGCCACCCCCGCCACCATCGTGCCCACCCCCCAGCGGCGGGCGACCAGCAAGAGCAGGGGCAGCAGTAGGTAGAACTGGGCTTCTAGCTCGATTGACCAGAACGAGCCGTCCAGCGAGGGCATATTAGGCACAAGGGTGGAGGCCGCGTTGTAGCTGAACAGCAAGTGGGCCGCGACCACGCCGGGGTTGGGGGTGAAGAAGCTGCTGCGATGCGCGGGGGCAATAATGCGATACAGCGGGGGCAGCAGTGCGGCCAGCAGCAGGAACAGAGCAATCGCGGCATAATAAGGGGGGACGATGCGGACGATGCGGCGGCGGAAGTAGTCGCCCACATCCAAATCGCGCCAACCGTCGCGCCGCACCAGCGGATAGGTGAGGCAGAAGCCGGAGAGGACCATGAACAGGGTCACGCCGATGGTGAAGGTGGCGAACCAGCGGCTCCACCCCCCGCCGAAGCTGTTATCCATGCGATACATCCCGCCATACAGCCACGTGTGGCACAGCACGGTCAACATCACCGCCAGCCCGCGCAGCCCGTCTATGAACTGGAGACGCTCTTTCATGTCGGTTATTCTAGCAAAAGGGTTGGGGGAAGGCAAGTTGGGTATCACATATCGGCGGTAGACACGTCCACACCCGATGCCGTATACTGGCGGCGCGAAACTTGTGGCGAGGGGGCGAGGGATGGGGCGTAAGGCGGTGCTGCTGGGCGGGGGGTTGGCGATAATATTGGGCGGGCTGCTACTGGTGGCGATGAACTCAGGGCCGCACCTTACCGTCAGCGTGGCCGGCGGGGGCAGCCGCGCCACCCTAGCCGACCGCACCGTGACCCTCACTGCAACCCTCGACCTGAGCGTAGTCCCCCAGCCTTACTTTAGCGACCCACATGACAGCGAGTTCTATTACCAGAGCAGCGGGCCGCTGGCGTGGCTAGAGGCGGTGCAGAGTTTGCGCCCCGGCTTGGGCTGGCAAGGGCTGCGCTGCGACGCGCAGGGGTGCGACGCGCGGCTGGTGGGGCTAGGGGCCGAGGAGGGCAGCGGGGTTGATGCTGGGCTGGTGTTCCGTGCGACCGATGGCGACCAATATCTGCTCCTCGTGCAGCCGCAGAGCCGTCAACTGGGCTGGTATCGCTGGCAAGGCGGGCCGCGCGAGCGGCTGGACAGCGGCGACCGCGCCCCCTATCACCCTAGCTTCGACCTCGCCCTCATCGCCCTGCTCGGCGAAGTCGCGCTCATCGGCGGGTACGCGCTAGCCGCCCTGCTGCTACTCGTACTGCTGGCCGCGCTGCTCAAGCCTCTACTGGCCCGCCTCCCATCCACCCCCCCCTCCCGATGGGAGGGGAGTTTTGCCCCCTCGTGGTGGCGGGGGGGATTGGCCGTCGCTTTGTTCGCCGTCGCCCTCTTGCTTACGGGCTATGTAGCCTTTACCGTGCTGGATGCGATGCCCCATGTGCAGGACAGCGCAGCGTACATCTTCCAAGCCCGTACCTTTGCGGAGCGGCGGCTACTCGTCCCCGACCCCGGCGCGGGCCTGCATCCCTACCTCGAACACGCTTATGTGCTGTTCTACAACGGGGCGTGGTTCAGCAAGTATCCGCCCGGCTATCCCCTGCTGCTAGCACTCGGCGTGTTGCTCGGTCAACCGGCGATAATTGACCCCCTTTGCGGGGCGGCGGCGTTGGTGTTCGTCTACCTCACGGGGCGGCGACTGTTCGGCAACGGGGTGGGGATGCTAGCCGCGCTGCTCGGCCTCGCCTCGCCCTTCTTTCTCACCATGTCGGGGGCGATACTGTCACACAGCGCGAGTATGTTGGGCACCGCCGCGTTCCTATATTTCTAGGGGGCCGCCATGCCCCCACCCCCCGCATAACCGGATGGTATTTTGACGCCCCACCCCTCGGGTGGGTTTGGGGGTGGGTCCGCGCGGTGGGAGGGAGGTATTGCC
>JBBSEE010000150.1:0-6595 GCA_038239995.1 Chloroflexia bacterium
CCCCGCGCTGCCCGCGAAGCCGCGATAAATCTGCCCGCCGAGGATGAGGCCGCAGCCAATGCCGGTGCCGACTTTGATGTAGGCAAGGTCGTCCTGCCCCTGCGCCGCGCCGCGCCAGCGTTCGCCAATCGCGCCGAGGTTGGCATCGTTATCCACATATATGGGCTTGTTAATCTGCTCTTCCAGCCGCGCTTGGAAGTTGAAGTTGTGCCAGCCGGGCATAATCGGCGGCATAATCAGGCTGCCCCGCTTATGGTCCAGCGGCCCCGGCACCCCTACCCCTACGCCAATCACCCGCTCCATATCCACCCCGCCCGCGCGGACAATATGGTGGACTGCGGCCACCAGCGCGGGTAGCACCACATCGGGGCCGGAGGCGACGCTGACCTGCTGCTCATGTTCAACCAGAATCTTGCCTTCGAGGTCGGTCAAGATGGTGAGCAGGTGGTTCGCCCCCAAATCAACCCCCACCACATAGCCAGCTTGGTAGTTGAAGTTGACCATGATGGGGCGACGGCCCACCCGTGACGGCCCCGTGCCTGCTTCGGCCACCACATCATGCTCCAGCAGGTCGGTGATGATATTCGACACCGTGCTACGGCTCAACTGGGTGCGCTTGGCAATCTCCGCCCGCGAGATGCTGCCCTCCTGCCGTATCAGGTTCAGGATGATGTGGGTGTTTAGCTCCCGCATCAGACCGAGGTCCGCGGTGGTGTTTTCGGGGCGTGATGATATTGCCAATTTTTATGCTCTGCTCCGTCCTCTGTGGGTTGGTCAGATAATAGCACACGATAATTTGTTTGTCAAGTGGGCGAACAAACACCATGTATCTGCAATCCCCTCATCCGCGACGGCGGGGGCTGAGGGCGGTGACAACGATGCGCTCCAACTCGGCCAGCTTGAGGGCTAGCGCAGAGTTGTCGCCCTCGTCGGGGAGCAGGAAGTGGCGGGCGCGGTCAATCTGGTGTTGTGCCGCCTGCCAGCGGGAGGCGGCACACAGGGCCAACGCTTGGCGATAGCCCTGCTCGGCGTGGCGATGGCGGCGGTCGCGCTCAAGTTGGCCGCGCATTCGCTCCGCATCGTCCGCGCTGACCTGCACCAGATGCCGCTCTAGGGGATGCACCCCCACGCCGCAGAGCAAGTCTGCCGCCCACTGCCACTCGTGGGCGATGAGGGCGAAGCGGAGCAGCCAGCGGGCGGGCGGCTTGAGGGGGGGTCGGCTGACAATCGCCGCCCGCTGCGCCGCCCAATCCGCCGCGCTGAACGGCTGGCTCGGTCCGTAGCAGGCGGCAATCTGGCTGCTGACCACCTCGATGGGGTCACGGGCGGCCTCCAACTGGCGGGCGATGAACTCACGGGTGCGGCGCAGGGCGATGCGGGCGGCTTGATGCTGGGGGTTGAGTTCGATGATGTGCAGCAGATATTCGATGGTATGCTGCGGGCTGGGGGCAAGGGCGGCAAGCTGGAACAGGGCGGCCTGATGCTGGGGTTGACGTTCCACCACCCGCTGGAAGTATCGCCGCGCCAACGCCCAGTCGCGCCCCGCCAACGCCTGCTGGCCCAGACGCATCATCGTCCCTACATCCGCCTCCACCACCTCGGAGGCCGAGTCAATCGTGAGGGTAATCAGCTTGTTGGCATCGAGTGAGGGCATGGCGGTTAGGTTTGAGGTTTGAGGTTTGAGGTTTGAGTAAGTGATGAGTGATGAGTGATGAATGGTGAATGGTGAATGGTGAATGGTGAATGGTGAATGGTGAATGGTGAATGTGAAGGCGGTAGGGGCGAATGCGATTCGCCCACATGAAACGCAGCCACGCTCATCGGAACAACGCACCATCACGTAGGGGCGGGTTGCGCTCGCCCATGTGAGCAACGCAATACAGCCAACGGATTGGAAAAACGGATAAACGGATTGGGCCGACATAGGGGCGCGGATTTATCGCGCCCGCGTGCCGCGCATCAACGCCCATCGGCTCTATCAATCATGACAATCATATTATAGCACACTCCCTGCGCGGCGCGGTACATTATCGCTGCACTGTGCGGACAGGGCCAATTGGTCATTGCTGAGTGGCAGTCGGGCGGATGCGATGTGCCCCTACGTCATGTCAGCCTGTTTGCGAGCAATCCCAATCCGTTTATCCGTTTTTCCAATCCGTTGGCTAGTCGTTCCCTGCTTTCAATCCAAAGATAGTAGACGTATAATGAGGTGTGAGCCGCCCCCCATATTCGTGTTGCGTTTGGCCGTGCTGCTGCGTCTATATATATGGGACAAGGTAAACTATTACCGCCAGCGGAGGCAAGGAGAGCCGAGCATGGCCTTTTGGTCGCGCATTATCGCCGCACAAGTAAGCACCCCGCCGGATGACGAGGATGATGCTGCCCTCGTGGCCGCCGCCCGCGCCCACCCGCCTGCCTTTACCTACCTCTACCGCCGCTACTTCGCCCCTATCTACCGCTACTGCTACCTACGCCTCGGCGACCATGCGGCGGCGGAGGATGCTTGCAGTGAGGTGTTCCTCAAGGCGGTGGCGAATTTTGCCACCTATCGCGACGGCGAGTTTGCCGCATGGTTGTTCCGCATCGCCCGCAACACGGTGATTGATATGCAGCGGCGGCAACGTCCTACCGCCCCGGTCGAGGCGATTGACACGCTAGCCGACCCCGCTCCCGGCCCGGAAGATGATGCGATACAGCGGGCTAGCCACGACGAACTACGGGCCGCCCTTGCCCTGCTGTCCGAGGAGCAACGCACTGTGCTAGAGTTGCAGCTTGCGAGTTGGCGCAGTGAGCAAATCGGGGCGGCCTTGGGCCGCAGCGCGGGCACGGTACGGATGATACGCTTCCGCGCCTTCGCCCGCCTGCGCGAAATGCTACCCCACCCCAGTTTGGAGGTATCCGATGAGTGAGCATCAGCGAGACCAAGCGGTGCGGTTGGAACAGTATTGCGACGCGCTGAATAGGCATCCTGCCGCCGCCCCGCCCCCCGACCTCGACCCCGCCCTTGCCGCGCTGGCCCGCCATTTGCAGGCACAGGCGCAGGCCGCTACCCCCGCGACCGCCTTCGCCGCCCAGCTTGAGCAGCAGCTCGAAGCCCAACTCGCTACCCCTCAGTTGGCCGACCCCGCCGCCCCGCTAGCGGAACATCACCAGCCGCTACCACTCACCCGCCGCCCCGTCCCGCGCCTCATCCCCCGATTGGCTACCGCAGCGGTGGCGATGCTGATTGTCGCGCTCACGATCGTGCTGGTGCGAGGAGTGCTGGACCGCCCCTTGCCCCCCCTGCATCTAGCCGACCCCACCCTGTCCGCCATCTTCCGCCACGCCCAGCAGGTGTTCAGCGACGACACGATTAAGAGCTATCACGTCACCGTACAGGTCAGCAATTGGCGACGGCTATTCGGCGTGGTGGGCAGCTACGATGTCAACAATCCCCCGATGAGTAAGGAGGTGAACAAGGTAATCACCACCACTTACCAGTCGCCCGCCCGCTGGCGCATGGAGACTAGTGCGCGTGTCACTATTCCCGACTTCTCCGGCTTCGCCCCCAGCACCATCGAGGTCAGCGACGGTACATCGGTCTGGCAATATCAGCCCAATGGACGCACGGTCACGATTTACCCGATGTCTCTGTCGCAGGGTATCCCCTCAGCCCGCCCCAGCCTGCTGAACGGCACCAGTGGCATATATAACACCGTAGACAACCTTGATTTCTACCCCGATGCCAAGCTGGAAGGCAACGACGTGGTGGCGGGGCGGCCTGCCTACAAGATTAACCTCGTCTTGTCGCCCCTTGTGCCGGGGTCAACTACCACTGCCATACCCCGCTACCAGACGGTCATCTGGCTAGACCGAGAGACTTACTTCCCGCTCAAGCAGGAGACCTACAACGGCGACCCTCGCTTTGGCAGCAACCATGACCCGGTTTCGACGTGGGAAGTGACCAGCATCCAATACGACCCGCCCACCGACCCCCGCCTGTTCACCTTCACCCCCACCAGCGATATGCAGGTGGCGGATTATCGGCCCCAGCCCGCCCCCAGCGCGGCGGAGTTCCGTAGCCTAATTGACGACATCGCGCGGGCGCAGAACTATCCCATCTTCCTGCCCACCTACCTGCCCGCCAACCTCGTGCCTCGCCACCCGATGCCACTCAACAATTACCGCCTGACCCTCGATTATGTTACGCCCAGCGGGGCGGCCACCCCACCGCCCTATCCGCCCGACCCCGGCCCCCACGGTTTGCAGATAGTGCAGGGGGCAATCAGCTATGAGGTGTTGGGGGGAGTGTTCAGTGATGCCAGCTACAAGCCGACCACGATTGACGGCGAACAGGCATGGGTGCGCGATATTCCCCCACCCACTGATAGCAACATCATGGTGGGGCCAGCGATAACCTTCTTCCACCGTGGCACGCTGATACAAATCGCCAGCAATCGTTATGCGGTCGCGGAACTGTTGAAAGTGGCGCACTCGTTGACCCTCGCGCCGGGCAGCAAACCCCCTGCCGCCAGCCCGTCCGTGACCCAACTGCTGCGCCAGACTGCCGCCTTCACCGTGCTGCTGCCCACCTATCTGCCCGACGGTGTTACCGCCGAGCCGCCCGTGGTGAGTATCAACGCGCTGACCATCAACTATCATCGCGCCGATGGTTCGCTAGCCTTCCAGCTACAGAGCGGGCACACCGGCTCAGGTATGGATAGCATCAACGATTACGTGACCAACGGCCAGCCCATCACCCTGAGCAACGGCCAGCGGGCTTACTACCAGCCACCCCAATGCACGCACGGGGCGCATATCCTCTACCTCGCCCAAGACGGCACCTTCGTGGTATTGTTCGCCTCCACCCTAGAGAGCGGCACCCCACCGATAGGCCGCGACGAGCTAGCCCGCATCGCCGCCTCGCTGTCGCCCACCGCCAAGCTGACCACCACTGCCCCGCCGCCCGCCACCCGCGTAGCTCCCGTGCTGCCCGAACCCGATGCCACCGACATTACTTGCCCTCATCAGATGCCGGATGCGGTGTCCACCCCTAACCCCTGATTGCCAACATAAAAAGAGCCGCCCCCACATCGGGAGCGGCGGCGAAGGACAGGCAGCCAACGGATTGAAAAACGGATAAACGGATTAGGTCGGTCGCAAGGGAAGCCCAATGACGTAGGGGCATCACTCCCCTCCCATCGGGAGGGGCTGGGGGTGGGTGCGAGTCGCGCCAATTCATCACTCAAAACTCAAAACCCAAAACTCAAAACTACCCCCCCAGCACGTCCTTGATTTTGCCGAAGAAGCCCTTGTCGGTTTGGGGGGCGACCTCGTGGCCGAGGCTGCGACTCAGTTGCTCGAACAGGGCACGTTGCTCGTCGCTGAGGGTGGAGGGCACCATCACCTTGAGATGCACGTACAGGTCGCCGCGCCCGGTCTGGCGCAGGTAGGGCACGCCCTTGTCGCGGATGCGTAGCTCCTTGTCGTACTGGGTGCCCGCCACTATCTTCTGCTTCACGTCCATCAGCCCGCCCGGCTCTAGGGTGGGGATGTTCAGGTCATCGCCCAGCGCGGCTTGGGCCACGTTGATAGGCCAGTCGAGGTGCAGGTCGTTGCCCTTGCGCCGGAACAGCTTGTGCGGTCTGATGTTCAGGGTGATGTACAGGTCGCCCGCGGGCTGATTGTGGGGGCCGACATCGCCCTCGCCCGCCAGCCGTATCTGCGATTGCTCATCCACCCCCGCCGGTATCTTCACGCTGAGGCGGGCAGCCTCGCGCACTCGTCCCTCGCCGCGACAGGTGTGGCAAGGGCTGCTGATAATCTTGCCCTCGCCCTTGCACTTGTCGCAGGGCACCACCCCGACCAGCGACCCGAAGATGGACTGCTGCATCCGCCGCACCTCGCCGCTGCCACGACACTGGTCGCAAGTCTTCACCTCACTGCCCGGCTCCGCGCCAATCCCCTTGCAGGTATCGCAGGCGGTGTAGCGGTTGACCTCGATTTCACGCTCGGTGCCGAAGACCGCTTCCTCGAACTCTAGGGTGATGCGGGTGCCGATATTGGAGCCACGTTGGGGAGCGCGTTGAGTGGCTGCCCCGCCCATAGTGGAGAACAGGGTCTCGAACAGGTCGTTGATGTTGCCCATCCCCCCGGCATAAGGGTCGAAGCCGCCGGGGAAGCCCGCGCCGGTAGCGGCATGGCCGAAGCGGTCGTAGGCGGCCCGCTTGCTCGTGTCGGACAGCACCTCATACGCCTCGTTGATTTCCTTGAACTTGGTCTCCGCGCCGCCATCCTTGTTCACGTCGGGATGGTACTGGCGGGCAAGGCGACGATACGCCTTCCGCACCTCGTCATCGGTGGCGGTGCGGGCCACGCCCAGCACTTCATAGTAATCACGCTTCGATGTCGCCATGCTGCGCTCCCCTGATTGGGTACTAAGATATTATCAACAACACGCCTGTGTCATCATGATAGTGGTGCAATTATAAAGCAAGGTGGGAGTAAGCGCAATTTGTTCGCTTACTCCCGGTTACATCATGGTCGCTTTAGCTGTTGACCTCGCGGAACTCGCCCTCGACTGTGCCTTCCTCGCTGCCGCTGTCCGCGCTAGGGC
>JBBSEE010000151.1:0-6564 GCA_038239995.1 Chloroflexia bacterium
CAACCTCATTCGTGAGCAGTCGCGCCCACAAAGGGAGCGTATTGGCCTTCAGCATTTGCTGGAGCAGGTAAATAGCAACAAAGCCAGACCCCGTGAAGACAATATTCAGCAGACGAGGTTGGAAGCACGGTTGGCAGATGACCTTGATGATTACGAGCCACCGAATCGGATGGCGTTTCGTGAGCGGAGTTTGACCCGCCCGCGCACTGGCCTACCCCCTCCAACCGATGAACAAATAAGCCAGTGGATTGATGAGCATCGCCAAGAGAAATACAGATGACCGCGCGGGTTCTTTTCGACTCGAACATCGTTATTGACCATCTGCACAAGCGTGCGCCCTTCTTCGCTGAGGCCGATGCCCTGGTGTTGGCGAACGAGCAGAGACGAATCACGGCATTTATTGCTGCTTTTACCATACCCACCCTCTTCTACTTGTCCCAAAGGGAGTATGAGCGAGCCTTGCCCCCTAAGCACGCAATTGCCGAGGCTTTTAACGATGTGCGGGCGTGCCTAGAAGCGTTCAAGGTGTGCAATATCAACTATGCAACGCTACAAGAGGCTCTACGGATGGGCGGCGAAGATTACGAAGATAATCTGCAAGTTGCTTGTGCAAAGGCATATCATCTTGATGCCATCATCACCAGAGACAAAAAGTTTCAACCCGCCGGTATCGAACTACTTACCCCCAGTGACCTACTAAAACGGCTGGCGCGGACCAGAAAGCGACGGTAATGCACCCACCCCTCATCATCGCGGTCTGCGGCCCCGGTGTGGCCGATGCTGCCACCCTCGCGCGGGCCGAAGAGGTGGGGCGGCGCATCGCTGTGGCCGGGGCGACGCTCATCTGCGGCGGCCATGCCGGGGTAATGGAGGCCGCCTGCAAAGGGGCTGCCACGGCGGGCGGACTGACTATCGGGGTGCTACCCGGCCCTGACCGCGCTGCGGCCAACCCCTACGTGCAAATCCCCATCGTCACCAACATGGGCCAAGCCCGCAACGTAATTATCGTGGGCACCGCCGATGCGGTCATCGCTATAAGTGGCGAGTACGGCACCCTCAGCGAAATCGCCCTTGCGCTCAAGCTACATACCCCGATAGTCGGGTTGGACACGTGGCTGATTGACAAGCCGGGCGGCGACGCGCCCGACCCGGTGCATCGCGCCAGTACGCCTGCGGAAGCGGTGGCGTTGGCGTTGCGGCTGGCCGCCCGCTAGACCCCACCCCCCAATGGGAGGGGAGTATTGCGCCCCCGGTGGGGAGGGGGGAATGAATTGCGCTAGCCACCCCCAGCCCCTCCCAATGGGAGGGGAGAGTGGGTTTGGCCTGCGCGGTGGGGAGGGGGAGATACGCTAGCTCTTTGCCCCCGCTAGTTCTTTCTCCGTCTGCATCGCCCCTTGCGCGAACTCGTACAGCGGGGCAGTGCCGATGGGGGCGATGTCGGAGTCGAGTAGGTGGTCAAGCTGGCGCAAGGTTTGTTCCTCATACAAAGTGTCGGTGCAAACGTCGCACACCATGCGAGGTACGTGGATGACTACTACCGACTGGCCGTTGCGATGGGCAAGGTATGCTACGTTCTCTGGCAAATAGCGGCTGGGTTTTCCCGTGATGCGGCAGGTAAAGGTCGGCAAGGTCGCCAAATCCACACTGGCGTAACCCCGTGCCGCGAGTTTGTCACGCAGTGCTTCGGGGAAGGCTTGTGTGTAATCGTAGAGCGGTACACTACCGAGTGGCTCCAAGCCGCCTATATCGATCCGCTGAAGTTGCTCCAGTGTTTCCAACGTCATGTTCTTTATCCCACAGAAGTCGCAAACCATCACCGGCACATGGTCAATTACCGTCACCACCCCTTTATGACTAGTAACATCCATGATTAGTTCATCACGGTATTTACCGGGACAGCCTTTTCTTGAGCAATTCATCATTCACCTCTTTTCATGGGTGTAATCCAGTAGGGCGGCTCAGGTTCATATACGGTGATAAGGTACAATGTTCCAGTCGTTGAACAGACGATATGCAGGGGGCGGCCAGCCTGTGTGTAGCCGCTTACAAGGCAAGCATCGCTATTCGGGTAATCCTCTATTATTTGTCCGCTAGCGATAGCGGCACAAATATCCTCGGTTGAAATCTCCCTCTCTCTCATTCTGCCTCTGGTATGGTATCGAGGAACGAAGTTACGCATCTCGGCTTTTCGTTGTATCCTCAGTAATTTATCTTCCAAGTTCATCTATGTTCCTTGACGAAAAAGAATTGGTTCTGCCTACCCCCATTATACCACCCCAAGCAAACTGCCGACCCCCAGCAGCGGGAGACGGCAGTTGTGTGTAGGGGCGGGTTGCCCTCGCCCCTCGGTTCGGCATATGCCCCCACGCTACTCGGCGAGGGCCATTGCAGGCTCGGCGGCCTTGTCGCCTACCAAGCTGGCGGGGCGGTTGGCGGCCATGCGGCTGACGCTGGGTAGGGTGAAGGAGACGAGCAGCAGCAGGACAGTGCCAATCGTCACATACCAGAACACATCGTTCATCGCCGCAGTCCCTGCCTGCGCCCGCGCGTTGGCGATGAAGGTCTGGGTGGCGGGGTTGTTGGGGTCGAAGCTAATCCCCGCCGGTCGCTGGGGGGCGTGGGCCAGTGTCTGCTGCACGAACAGGGTAGTTATCGCGGCGATGCCAATCGAACTGAAGATTTGACGGGTGACGTTGTAGAGCGAGCTGGCCTTAGCCAATGCCGGGCCGACGATGTTCTGTAGCGCAAGGGTCTGCACCGGAATGAGGGTGAGGCCGAACCCGAAGCCGCGCACAATCAGGGCGGGCATAAGCCCGAACCCATCAGTGGTAGTGGTCAGACTGGTGAGCAGCCACGAACTGATGATTAGCAGCACCGCGCCAGCCACCACCAGCGGGCGGGGGCCAATCCGCCGATACAACTGTCCGCCAATCGCGGTGGCGATCGCGGCGGCCACCCCTTGCGGTATCAGCGACAAGCCCGCATCGGTGGGCGAGAGGTGGGGGATACGCACCTGCTCTAGGAACACTGGCAGCATGAACAGGCTACCAAATACCACAATCGCGTTAATCCAACTGACCACGCTGGAGACGGTAAAATCGTAGTTCTTGAACAAGCGTAGGTCCAGCACTGGGTCCTTGCTGACCCGCAACTCGTAGACCGCGAATGCGACCAGCAATGCTACCCCGATGCCCAGCGTGACCCAGACTAGGCCGTAGCCCCAGCCATAGATGTCGCCGCGCGGGTTGAAGGGGGTTTCGGTGCCGGGTACGCTCTGGCTGACGAGGGTGAAGGCATAGACTACCGCCAGCACGCCGACAATCGAGAGGGCGAGGCCGACATAGTCGAAGCTGCGCCGCCGCTCGGCCACCTCCTCGGCCACGTTGTCGGCAGGGATGATGCGCCATGCGAGAAACACGGCGAGGATACCGATGGGCACATTGATGAAGAAGATATACTCCCAACCAAAGGTGTCGGTGAGCCAGCCGCCAATAGTAGGACCGAACACCGGCGCGAGTAGCACCGGGATGCCGACCACTGCGCTAGCCCCGCCCCGCTCTGCCGGTGGGAAGGCACTGAAGGCAATTGCTGAGGCGAGCGGGAACAACCCGCCGCCGCCTATCCCCTGTATCACGCGGAAGATAATCAGCCATGTCGCGTCGGGGGCGAGACCACAAAGGAACGAGCCAGCGGTGAACATGATGAGGCAGAGCATAAACAACCGCTTTATCCCGAAGCGATTGGCGAAATAACCGGCCACCGGGATGGCCGCCGCCTGCGCGAGGAAGTAGGCGGTAATCACCCACTGAATGGTGTTCAAGCTGGTGTTCAGCTTGTTCGCCATGGGGGTGAGCGCGACGTTGACAATCGTATTATCCAGCACCGCCATGAACAGCCCCAGCGCGGCGGTTAGCGCGACGGCGTAACGTCCGTATGTTTTGCCAGCCTCCATTTATTGAACCCTTGTCCTTTCTCTAACTTCCTTGTTTTCTGTATTTTATATGGTCTCGGATTATCAGCAAACGCTCACAGTGTCTACGCGAGGGTCTTCTCTTTGACCTTGACCTAGCTTTCCTACTCGAACTTTGGAACATACAGGAAGGGCATTGTGCTCTTACCAATCTACCGATGAACACCAAACTGTACAATCCCTATTGCGTTACTATAGACCGTATAAACCCTACAGGGGGTTATATTCGCGAGAATGTGCAGCTAGTTTCCCGTCGCGCCAACATCGCCAAGTCAGATATGACCCTCAGTGAGTTTGTAGACTTCTGCCGCGCTGTTCTCAATCAGATAGACGTGTACACTTTATATGTAGGAGTTACGCAGTTAGGCAGGGCGGACGCGATTCGCCCCTACATCAACAGGCATAAATCCACCCGCAACTGCGTAACTCCTACATCGGGTCAAAGCAAGGCAAGGTCAAGATTTCCCCCTTGCTAGTTGAGGCAACGGAACACCTCTCTACCTTCAGGTAGAGAGGTGATGTTGGCCTGTTAGCGGATTTGGAACAAGCGTTAGCTCCATATCCATTTCATCCGCAGTGGGGGCAGCTAACTTCTTGTTTGCCAGCCATCGCGCATCCTCCCCTTTCGCCAATTGGGGCATGGGTATAGGCTGATTGTAGGCTAGCGTGTGCATCTGGGCGACCGGGGCCGCCCTCCCTTCGCCGGGGACGTAGACTGCATCACAGGCAGGGCAATAGTACATCTCATCCCAGCGGTTCATCGCCTGCTCCCATCGCGGCATCGTTTGCATCGCCGCCCGCCGTCGCCGCTGAAACATCAGACTGGCAAGGATAATAATGCCCAGCCAAGAGAAGGTAAAGGTGAAACCTACCCCCAGCAGGCTTGTGATCATCCTTATCCCCAACACCTGCGGCGCAAACCATGCCAGCATAAACGTGACCAACAACCCCCCCAGCAGGGCGAGGCAGCCGATGACCCGCGCCTCAGTTCGCCGCATCTCCGTGGTAACTGGCATCGGGGGCGGGGCAAACTTCTGCACCAATTTGTTCGGCGGCAAGTCTTGTTCCGGCGGGTCGGCATAGAAATAGGGGTCGTAGATGCTAGTCCCTATCCGCCCTTGCATCACCCCGCTGGTCCTACGCTTATACTTCTGGTAGAGTAAGCTAACCTTTGCGAGGTGGTTAGCATTGCCACAATTAGGGCAGCTACGGTCTAGGTTCACGCTCATTCCCCCCCTCCTTCGGTGCTTCGGTTATGGTGGGCTGATATGGTATAATACGTTGTGCGTCATTAGCAAGTTGCACCAATCAATAATGGAGAGTTAGCCGAAAATGGTATTTGATAGACTGGAAGCATTGGAGCAGCGTTACGAGGAGTTGGGGCGGCTGATGAGCGACCCCGACGTGGTGACTGATTACACCAAGCTGCAAGAGTATGGCCGCGAACGTTCCGAGAGCGAGGAGGCGGTCAACACCTACCGCGAATACAAAGCCGCGATTGCCGCCTGTGACGAGGCCCAAGCGTTGGTCGCCGAGGGGGGCGACCCCGATATGGTCGCGCTGGCCCAAGAGGAGCTAGACAGCCTCGACCCCCACATTACCGCCCTAGAGGAGCGGCTGAAGGTGCTGCTGCTGCCCAAGGATAAGGACGATGAGCGCAACGTCATTATCGAAATCCGCGCCGGAGCGGGCGGTGATGAGGCCGCCCTATTCGCCGCCGAGCTATATCGGATGTACACCAAGTATGCCGCGGTGCAGGGCTGGAAGGTCGAGGTGGTGAGCAGCAGTGAGGCGGAAGGGGGCGGGTTCAAGGAAATCGTGTTCGAGGTGACGGGCAAGGGTGTCTACAGCCAATTGAAGTACGAGAGCGGCGTGCATCGGGTGCAGCGTGTGCCGGTCACTGAGGCGAATGGGCGCATCCACACCTCCACCGTCGGGGTGGTAGTGATGCCCGAAGCGGAAGAGCTTGACGTGGAAGTCAGGCCGGAGGACATTCGGGTGGACATCTTCCGCGCCAGCGGTCACGGCGGGCAGGGGGTGAACACCACCGACTCGGCGATACGCATCACCCACTACCCCAGCGGCCTCGTGGTCACGTGCCAAGATGAGCGCAGCCAGATTAAGAACCGAGCTAAGGCGATGACCGAGCTACGCACCCGCCTGTATGACCTGCGCCAGCGCGAACAGGCTGAGGCGGACTCTGCGGCCCGCAAGTCGCAGGTGGCGACCGCCGACCGCAGCGAGAAGATACGCACCTACAACTTCCCCCAAGACCGCATTACCGACCACCGCATCGGCATGAACATTAGCAATCTGCCAGTGTTTATGGGCGGCAACATCAGCAAGCTGATAGAGAGCCTGCAAATCGAAGACCAAGCGGCACGACTGCGTGGCGCGGGGCTGGCCTGATGAACAGTGCGCCTCCCCTTACCACCGCGCTGCTACTGGCCGAGGGGCAGCTTGCCCTGCGCGAGGTGGCGGGCGATAGCGCGAGGCTGGAGGCCGAGGTGCTGCTCGCTCACCTGCTAGAGGTCAGTCGCGCCCAACTATTCGCCGACCTCAGCGAGCCGCTTGATGCTGCGCTGGCCGAGAGC
>JBBSEE010000152.1:0-6519 GCA_038239995.1 Chloroflexia bacterium
AGAGCCTCGCCTATAGCCTGACCTTCCAGAGCTACGAGGCCACCTTCAAGGATGAGGACATCACCAAGTTGCGAAGCCGCATCGTGGCGCGGTTGAGCAAGGAAGTGGGGGCGACGCTGCGTGGGTAGCCCCAGATACACCGACGAGGATTGCCCCTTCTGCGATTGGCCGCAGATGCAGCCGGTGCTGCTGGAGGAGGGCGAACACTTCTACATCATCGCCGCCCGCTTCGCTCTCTTCCCCGGCCACATCCTCATCAACAGCCGAGCGCATACCCGCTGCATCGGTGGGCTGCCCGCGGCGCATCTGGCCGAGCTAGAGCAGATGCGCCAGTTGGTGGGCCGCTTCCTCGTCGAGCAGTATGGCAAAGCCAGCTTCTGGGAGAATGGCGGCAGCTATCAGCACGTGCCCCATATGCACCTGCACGGAATGCCGGTGCATCAGGAACTGCCCCGCCGCGATGAGGTGCAGGCTTATCCTCTTGCCAACAGCATCTTCGACTTGCCTGCTTGGTACGCGGAACACGGCCCTTACCACTATCAGCAGGGCGAACTGGGCGCGTATGTGATGAAACCCGGTCTGGACGTGTTCCTGTTTACCAGCCCATGGCTGTCGCGGCAGAGCGGCAACCCGCTTGGCCCGCGTGGGCTGATTCGTAGCGGCACGGATGCGACCACCGCCGCGTTGGTGGCGCACTGGCGGGGGTGGCGGAAAGTCAGTGATGAATGATGAGTGATGAGTGATGAATGGTAAGGGTAAATGGCAGATGTAGGGGCGTGATTTATCACGCCCTGCTGAAGCGCATCAACGCGCATCGTTACGCACACGATGACGTAGGGGCGGGTTGCCTCGCCCTGTTGGGGGGAAGACCCGCCAGCGGATTAGGTTCAGCGGAGCAGCGGAGCAGCGGACGGTATTTACTCAATCCAAAATCCAAAATCGTGGGGCGTAGGGGCGAATCGCATCCACCCTGCCCAAATTACCCAGTGTGTTACCTTTACCCATCGAATGTTGTATAATCGTTGACAAATCTTATTCGCGTCGCAATCACCGCACATAGGAGCAAAGAACAGCTATGCACCCTACTATTCCACCGAAGTACCGCGGGCTGGTGCTAGCCACCCTGCTATTTGCTATGCTCGTCTCCACCACTTACATTAACGCGGCCCCCGACCTTGCGGCTACCGGGGGCAACTGGTATAGCCTGCACTACGACGCTTTCGAGGGGTCGCTACAGTTGGATGCGCTAGGGCTGGACGCGCAGGGCAACGGCTGGCTAGCCCAGCACAATGTGGAGGCGGCCAGCACGCTAGGGATGTTGCGAATACAGGGCGGGCGGGCCAGCCGCACCGATATGAAGTTCAAGGACATCCAGCTATCCGCCATCCGCCTCAGCGCGGACGGCAGCGGGGGGTGGGCAATCGGCAGCGATGGTGGGGCGACCAACAATGCGGCTACGCGGCTACTGCGCTATGGTGAGGGCAAGTGGAGCGAGGCGGGGGGGCAGAACTTCACCCCCGGTCAGCGACCACTGTATCAGATGGTGCTGGACCGCGCGGCGATGAACGGCTGGGCGGCGGGGGTGAGCTACGGCCCGGAAGATGCCTACACCGCCACCTTGCTGCACTTGAGCAATGGCGCGTGGCAAGATGCCACCAGCCTGCTGCCCGATGGGGTGGACTTCAGCCAAATCGCTGCCGACCCCGACCTGCAACACGTTTGGGCGGCGGGGCTGGACCGGAAGGACGGTGATGCCGCCCTCTACTACTGGGATAGCGGCAAGTGGGTGAGCGTCAGCCAGCCGGTGGGCCATTACGAAATAGTCGGCTTGGCGGTTGACGCGGCGGGCAATGGCTGGGCGATACTCGCGGCGCAGAGCGAGCCGGTGAGCAGCCCCACCCCCACCGGCTTGCTGCGCCTGCACCCCGACCATACGTGGAAGTTGATACCCAACGCGGTGGTGTCCGCCGAGGCCTCTTTCCTCAGTGCCATCGCCCTCGATGCTGGCGGCAACGGCTGGGCGATGGGCCACGTGGGGCCAGTCGGCAATTATCCGCCACCTGCTACCATCCTGCGGCTGGCGGGAGATACGATTAGCAACTGGCAGACGCTGAACAAGGGCGCAGTGGGGGGCGAACAGCACAACATCGTCTACGGTCAAGCGGCCAGCTTGCTCATCACCCCGGCTGGTGATGCGTGGGCGACCACTTACGAGGGCGGCTTGCTGCATTATGCGACCATGCCTATGCCCACGCCCGCGCTTGCGCCCATCCTCACCTTCCCCCCCGACGCGCCCAGCCAATTGTTCGACACCGGCTACGCGATGAGCGGCCCCTTCCTCGACTATTGGAACAAGCATGGCGGGCTACGCCAGTTCGGGTTGCCGCTCACCCCGCTGCTGCTGGAGCGGCTAGGCGACCATGAATATGCGGTGCAGTACACGGAGCGGGCGCGGTTTGAGTATCACCCAGAGAACCCGGCGGCCTACCGCGTGCAATTGGGCCTGCTCGGCAATGTGCTGGCTGAAGGTCGCGGGGGCGAACCACCGTTCCAGCAGGCCAGTCAAGTTGCGGGAGCCAGCTACTTCGCCGTCACCGGCCATAACCTGAGCGGGCCGATTGGTGACTACTGGCAGAAGTATGGCGGGCTGGCGGGGTTCGGTTATCCTATCAGCGAGGCGTTTATCGAGCAGTCGCCTACCGACGGCAAGAGTTACACGGTGCAATATTTCGAGCGCAATCGGCTGGAGTATCATCCGGAGAACCGCGACCCCCAGTACAAGGTGCTGCTCGGTTTGCTGGGCAGCCAGCAATATCAGCGCACCTATGGCGGCCCACCCCCCTTGCCCGGCAAGCCGCTGAATAGTCCGTGATGCCCCCACTGGTGACGATCGGGGTGGCTCCTCGTCCTTTAAGGGGAAGGCTCCTGCGGACGGAAGAGCGGAGCTTGATGATTGCAGGTTGGCTGCCGCATGGATCGCGGAGCAGTTTTCCCACTAAGGACGATGACTTGGTGAGGTGGCGGGCTTGCCAAAGCGGTGGTGATGCGGTATACTTGCCCCTAGCCGACCGAGCCGGGACTGGCGGTATCAGGTGGTGGACTTGGAGATGTTGACAGTGCGGGTGGTGGAATACCAGATGCTGGTGCGGTGCCTGCCTCACACGGTGAGGCCATGCTGGGTGATTGAACGGATACTGACGAACTACACTCAACCAATGTGACAGGAGGGGCCACCATGAGAATCAAAGTGACCAGCATCTACGTGGACGACCAAGATAAAGCCCTGCGCTTCTACACTGATGTCCTCGGCTTCGTGAAAAAGGCCGACTTCAGCCAAGGGCCATTCAGGTGGCTGACCGTAGCCTCCCCGGAGGAGTCCGATGGCACCGAGCTGCAACTGGCTCTCAACGACAACCCAGCCGCGAAGACCTACCAGCAGGCGATGTTCGAGCAAGGCCAGCCAGCGGCCATGTTCTATGTGGACGACGTGCAGCACGAGTACGACCGCATGAAGCCGCTAGGCGCGGAGTTCACCATGCCGCCGACCAAAGTCACCGGCTCGACCATCGCCGTCGTCAACGACACCTGCGGCAACCTGATCCAGATAGCCTCTTTGGACCGCTGGGGCTGATCAGCCGAGCGCGACTAGGGCCGCCGCTAAACAGGTTGACATATAAAATGGTGAGGCCGATGTTCGGGGCAGGTTATTGCCCCCACATCGGCCTCACTTGGTGCGCGTGCCTATCTCCTCCCGGCGGGAGGGGGGATAGGCACATCATTGCTGCTTACTTGATTTCGCCATTCGCGCCCGCGTCCTTCAGCTTGGCGAGGGCAGCATCGGCCTCCGCCTTGCTTACCCCTTCCTTGACCGGCTTGGGGGCAGCCTCGACGAGGTCCTTAGCTTCCTTCAGGCCCAGACCGGGCTGTAGCTCGCGTACCGCCTTGATCACGTTAATCTTGTTCGCGCCAATCTCGGTCAGGATTACGTCGAACTGGGTCTGCTCTTCCTTCTCCTCGACCGGCGCGGCCTCACCACCGCCACCAGCAGCGGTAGGCATGGCGAACCCGCCCATCATCATCGGGGCGGCAGCGGTTACGCCGAACTTCTCCTCGATGTCCTTCACCAGCTTGGACAGTTCCAGTACGCTTAGGTTGGAGATACCGTCCACAATCTCTTCACGAGTTAGAGTAGCCATTGTTACGAAAGTTCCTTTCTTGGTTCTAGGGTTATGCCCATAGCGGGCGGATATTGGTTGGATGGTTGGTTTGGTTTAGGCTGCGGCTTCATCTGGCGCAGCTTCGGTAGCGGCTGGCGCAGCTTCGGCTTCATTTGGTGCGGCGGCTTCCGGTGCAGCTTCGGCAGGCGCAGCTTCGGTGGCGGGCGTAGCATCGGCGTTGTCGCCGCCGCCCAGTTTGTCGGCGTGCTGCTTGAGCGCAGTCGCCAGACCGCTGATAAGGTTGTTGAGGGTAGACGCAAGGTTGGTAAGCGGGGCTTGCACCCCACCCAACACCGAGGCGAGTAGCTGCTGGCGCGAGGGTATCTTGGCGATGTCGGTTAGTGCGTCAGCCTTGAGCATCTGCCCTTCGAGTAGCGCAGCCTTCACCTTCAATACCCGCGCGGTGCGTAGGTAATCGTTGAGCAGCTTACTACCGGCGGCGATGTCGTCGTTGATGAAAGCGATGGCGGTTGGCCCGTTCAGTATCTCGCGCAGTTCATCGGTCATGCTGATGCCTGCATCTTGGGCCGCGAGGACGGTGAGGGTGTTCTTGGTGATGTGATACTCCATCCCCTTGGCCCGCATCAGGCGGCGCAGGTCGCTAACCTCCGCCACCGTCATCCCTCGATAGTCGGTCAGCACCATCATCGCGCTGCGCTTCATCAGGCCGGACAGTTCGCTAATCGTCTGTTGTTTCTCTGCTGTTGGCAATTTCTTGTTCACCACCCTTCTGATTTTGGATTTTGGATTTTAGATTTTGGATTGGGGCGTATAGCACACGCCCGATTGCTTATGTTGTGAGTAAAGAAAAATCCCCAGCCGCTGAGGGTTGGGGATTAGTGGGCGAGGGGCAGGGGCGGTCGCTCGTGGTCTGAGCGGCGGGGGTGAACCCGCATCCGCCTTGCATCTATGCTTCACTTATCCTTCACCTCGGCAGGCCCTTTACGGTTTAAGCGTCCGCAGACGCACCGGCGGTCATCGGCTTCAGAAATTATGAATTATGAGTTTTGAATTATGAATTACGAGTTCCGAACCGGCTTCTGACTAATACAAGCTCACTAGCCTAATTCACAATTCATAATTCACAATTCACAATTGTATTTACGCGCTCATCCCCGTAGAGGCGGCCAGCGCGGGGGCAACGTCGAGGGGGATACCCGGCCCCATCGTGCTAGTGACGGTGATGCTCTTGACATAGGTGCCCTTCGCCCCGCTCGGCTTGGCCTTGTTGATCGCGTCAATCAGAGAGAGGACATTATCAATAATCTGCTGGGTCTCGAAGCTAATCTTGCCCACCCCGATATGCACGAGGCCGGTCTTGTCGTTACGGAACTCCACCTTGCCGCGCCGCACTTCGTCAATCACGCGAGGGAGGTCGCCGGGCTGTTGCACAATGGTGCCGCTCTTGGGGCTGGGCATCAGGCCGCGCCGACCTAGCACCTTACCAAGCTTACCCACCTTGCCCATCATGTCGGCGGTAGCGATGGCGATGTCGAAATCCACCCAGCCCGCCTCGATGCGCTTGATAGTCTCATCGTCGCCGATATAGTCGGCCCCCGACTCGCGGGCGATGCGCTCGCCCTCACCCTGAGTGAAGACGAGGATACGCACCTTCTTGCCAGTGCCATGCGGCAACACTGCCGTGCCGCGCACGATTTGGTCGGCGTGGCGGGGGTCAATCCCCAGCCGCATATGCACCTCGATGGTGCCATCGAACTTGGTATACGCGGTCTTCTTCAGCAGGTCGGCGGCTTCCGGCACGCTGTAGAGCCGCTCCTCGATGAGCGCGGCGGCGGCGTTGTACTTCTTGCCATGTTTAGCGGTCATAGTTAAAACCTCCCCTGAACTTCAATCCCCATGCTGCGGGCGGTGCCAGCGAGGATACGCATTGCCGACTCGACATCATAGGCGTTGAGGTCCTTGAGTTTGGTCTCGGCAATTTCGCGCAGCTGCTTGACCGTGACCGTACCCGCCTTGGTCTTGTTGGGGGTGCCGGAACCCTTGTCCACCCCCGCCGCCTTACGCAGCATATCCGCCGCTGGGGGGGTCTTCAGCACGAAGCTGTAGGAACGGTCCTCGTAGATGGTAATCTGCGCGGGGATGATTTGCCCCACCATCCCGCTGGTGCGCTCGTTGTACTCCTTCACGAAGTTGACGATAGCGATACCATAGGTGCTGAGGCGAGTACCAACTGGGGGGGCGGGAGTCGCCTTGCCCGCCAGCAGTTGAAGGGTAACTACTGCTCTGACTTTCTTTGCCACTGTGCTTATGCTCCTTACACGAACGTGCGCGGGGGTTGGCC
>JBBSEE010000153.1:0-6500 GCA_038239995.1 Chloroflexia bacterium
GATGGCGGGTAGGTCAAGGGCACGCGCGTCGCCCACTTGGGTCATCTCTAGCGCGGCTTCGGGGTAGCTGTCGCCCGCGCCCACCCCCACCACCCATGTACCCGCGTTCAGCAGATAGACCAACTCGGTTTGGCTTGGCCCTACTGAGACAATCCGTTGGGGTAGCGACTTGACCCTCACGCGGCGGCCAATCCCGTCGGTAATGGTGACGGGGAAGGTGGCGGCATCGCGGGCGGGTGGGGTGGGAGTAGCGGTGGGCATCATCACCGTCGGGGTGGGGCTGGGGGCGAGGCCAGTAATGCTCACCGCGGCGCGGGGGGTGGGGCGGAAGATGAGGTAGGTAATCACCGCGGCGGCGATGAACACGGCCACTGCCCCCACTGCTGCCACCACTCGCCCCGCTCCGCCGCTCACTTGGTGGGAACTTCGATGAATTGACCGTCCTTCACTTGGAACAGATGCAAGTGGGCGGTCTGGTCAATCAGGTCGCCGTACTGGTCGAAGGCAATCGGGCCGGTGGGGCTATCCATCTTCAGGCCGCGCAAGGCCGCTTTAATCTTGGCCGGGTCGGTGGAGTTGGCCTGCTTGATAGCGGCGAATATCACCTGTGCCGCCACGTAGCCGCCCACGCTGTTGCCGCCGGGGTCGCGCTGGAACAGGGTGCGATAGTCGGCCCGCAGCCCCTTGAGGCTGTCATCCTTGAGCGGGTCGGAGGTGAACGAGGAGACGTAGCTGCCCTCCGCCGCCTTGCCCACACTGCGAATTAGCTCGGCTTGGAACAGGGTGTCGCCGCCCACAAAGGTGGCGTTGATGTTGGTGTCGGGGTTGTTCACATCGTGCATCTGCTGCATGATGATAATCGCTTCGGGGATGCTGCCGCTGTACATTACCACTTCGGGGTTCATCGCCTTCACCTGTTGCAAGGCGGCAGTGAAGTCAAGGTCGCCCCGATGTATCTGCACATCGCCCAGCGGGGCAATCCCCAGCTTCTGCATCTCGGCTTGGTAGGCGGCGAACAGGCCTATACCATAGGCGGTGTCGGCATGAATGAAGGCGATTTTCTTGCTTACCTTGTTGGTCACAAAGTCCACGAGGAAGGGGCCTTGATTGGTGTCAATCGGGCAGACGCGGAACACGTTGTCTAGGGCGGAGCCGCCGCTGGGGTGGGTCAACAGCGGGTTGCTGGAAGTGGGGGTGATTTCGATGACCCCGGCATCGTGGTACAGCTTCGAGGCAGGGATGCTCACCCCGCTGTCCTTGTGTCCCACTAGCGCAACCGGCTTGGCATCCAACACCTTCTTCACCGTGTCGGTGATGATGCTGGGTTTGGCCTTGTCGTCTACCGCCACTACTTGCAGCTTCAGCCCATCGAGTAGCCCGCCGCTGTCATTGACCTGCTGGGCGGCTAGCTGCACTCCCTGAATAATCTGCTGCCCACCGTCGGCGGTGTCGCCGGTGCTGGGGGCACTGACCCCGATGGTAATCGTCCCCTTGAAGCTGAAGTTCGCTTTGGGCGTGCCGATGCTGCTCGGCCCATTGCTAGGGTTGCTCGCCCCGCTGTCGCAGGCGGCAAGTACCAGCAGCATCAGTAGCAAGGCGGCCAATCGCATCGTGCGCTTGTTGCGGTTCACCATGGTTCAACCCCAGTTTCGTAGGGGCGCAGATTTATCGCGCCCATGTGTGCCAACGGATATGCCAACGAATTGTAACAACGAATAAACGAACACTATCTTTGCATTTACGACGCAGGACAACCAGCCAACGGATTGAAAAAACGGATAAACGGATTAGGGCGGGGGGCAAGCGCAGCCCAATGACGTAGGGGCGAATCGCATCCGCCCTGTCCAACTGCGTAACTCCCGTCCAAAATCTAAAATCCAAAATCTAAAATCTAAAAGTCCTCCTGCGCCATTCGCACCCGCCGCCCCAGCGCGGGGTGGTCGTAGAGTAGCGTCTCCACCCACGCCTCCGGTTCGAGTTCGCCGAGATTCTGGTTGGCGAGGCGGGTCATCGCGGCGGCAAAGGCTTGGGGCTGGCGGGTGGTCTGTAGCGCGTAGCGGTCCGCCCGTGTCTCGATCCAGCGCGAGAAGGTGTTGAGCAGCGGGGTGGTGATGGTGAAGAAGGCGAACATCAGCAGCACGAACAGGGGCAGCGCGGCGACATCGCCCACCCCGCGATAACCGAACGCCGCCACCCCCCAATCCATGCCGAGATGGGCAAGGTAGAATCCTACCAGCGCGACGATTGAACTGACTAGCACGCTGCTCCACACGTCGCGGTAGACGTAGTGGCCGAGTTCGTGGGCCATTACCGTTTCGATTTCCGCTGGGGTGAACTCCGCCAGCAGAGTGTCGGCGAGGATGATGCGATGGGTGTTGCCGAGGCCGACCACTGCCGCATTAGCCGCGTTGGTGCGGCGGCTCATGTCGAAGCGATACACGCCGCGCACCTTCGCCCCCGCCTGCGTCGCCAACCGTTCGAGGCGGGCGACAAGCTCAGGGTCGTCCAGCGGGGTGAGCTTGAAGAAGATGGGCAACAGCAGGGTGGGGGCAAGGTTGGCTAGCAGCACGGTGAAGACAAGGTAACCGACCGCCGCCCACACCCACCATGTATCCGGTGCGACCCGCAACCCGAAGTAGACTAGTTCGCCCAGCACCCCACCGATAATCCCTCCGATGACGATGACCCGCACTTGGTCGCCCACCCAATCGCCGAGGGTCTGATTGCTCAGGCCGTAGCGGTGAGGCAGCACGAAGCTGCTGTAATAGTTGAGTGGCAGGCTGACCAACCAATAGCCAGCGGCGAATACCGCCCCGTAGCCCGCGACTATCAGCCAATCGTTGTCGCTGATGCGGCTAACCGCATCGCGCAAACCCACCGACAGGCCGGTGAGCAGCCAAAGCAGCAGATAGGCCAGCGTCATCGCAAGGTCGAGCAGCAGCAGGCGACGGCGCACCCGCGCATATTGGCGGGCGGCATCCTGCCTTGCGGGGTCGAGCGCGACTGAGTTTGCGGTTGCCTGTGCCACTATACCATCGCTTCCTGCTGGTCGGAACTACGATTGTACGGCACGTGGGCGAGGGCCACCCGCCCCTACGCCAGCCGTCCGTTGGGCCGTTGAACCTAATCCGCTAGCTCGTCCGCTTTTCCGCTGCTCCGCTGAACCTAATCCACCGGCGGGCCTTACCCCAATAGGCGAGTGCAACCCCCCCTACCACACGGCACGATACTCAAACCTCAAACCTCAAACCTCAAACCTTACTCATCACTCATCACTCATCACTGCCTTCTACACCTTCCCACTCATCACCGCGTCGTAGGCGTTGGCGAGGTTGCGTAGCTGGCTGACCTGCTCATGCAGGTTGGCAGAGACTTGGTCGGTAGCATCGCTGAGGCTACGCACATCCGCCGACTTAATCTTCAGCACCAGCGAGTAGATGTTGTCGAGGGCACTGAGCGATTGGGCCAGTTGCGCTTGGTAGCGTTCTAGGGCGGTGTTGACATCGCTGAGGTTGGCAAGTTGCTCCTCCTTCAGCTTCAGCACGTCATCGTACTGCGTGGCCTCGGCACGAGGGGCGAGGGTCAACCGCGCCTTCATGGTCGCCACCTCGTTCCGCACCGCGCCGATGTCCACGCTGGACATATACGACTCCAGCGTCTGGGCCTTATACGCAATTTCGTACACCATGTCGCTGAGTTCGTCCACCCCGCTGGTCGCGGACACGAGGCTACTGCGAATCGCGTCGCTGCCGGTCGAGCTAACCGCCTGTTCGATGCGCTTGCGCTGGTCGAGAGCCTGCTGCATAATCGCGCGATACCGCCCCTTCAGCCTGCCGAGGTCGAGGGTCTTCTCTGGGTACATCGCATCATCTATCGCCTTACGGTTGAAGCTGGGGTCGGTGAGGCTGAAGTAGACGGATACGCCGTAGAATATGAGGCCAATGGGGATGAACCAAGGGTTGACGAAGGCGGCAATCAGGATGGTGACGGCAAGGATGACCCCACCCATGGGGCGTAGCATCGCACTGGTGAGCATGATGCGAAACTGGCGGCTACGCATATCTTTGGCTTGCTTGTTGGGGTCTTGCATCGCAGTTCTCCCCTCTGGTGGCTAGCGTACCGAGCCGAAGGCGGATAGCAGCAGGGTGATGATGTCGCCGCTGGGGGTGGTGGCAACCGCAGTGCGGGCGATGCGGGCTTGCAGGCCGCTGTCCTTATACTTGTTGAAGGGGTTATTGGGGTCGCTGTTCACCACGGCCACGTCGGGGTTGGCGGGACGGAAGCCGAAATTGAGGGCCTGCTTCTGCACATCTTCGCTGGTCAGGTATTGCTCGAACAGCAGCGCGGCATCCTTCTGTTCGGCGGTGCTGCCCTCCAGTAGGATACCGAAGGGGTGGTCGCTGTAGATGTTCAGGGCGGGGTAGTATATCTTCAGGTTGCCGCCCCGCCCCGCTGCATTCTTTATCTGGGTGGCGGCAAGGCTCTCGTAGATGGCGATTACGTCATACTGCGCGGGGCCGACGGTTATCATCTTGTCCATCTGCTCTTTGCTGCTGCTGCTAAAGTCGTAGATACCCCGCTTCAGCCCGTTCAGCCACGCCCGATAGTTGGGGTCGTTAAGCTGGTCGCTACTCAGGTCGGAGAGCTTGGGCTGGTTCGGCTTGCTGAAGTAGCTGTAGGTGGCAAGCGCGAGGGCGGACAGGCCGGAGTTGCTGGCGTAAGGGTCGGTCTGGCCGTACTTGACGAAGCCCCAGTTGGGGTCGCAGGCGGCCTTCTTCACATCCTTGCAGATGTCGCTCCACCCATTAGGCAAGGTCACGGCGGTCTGGATGGTGTTCCAGTCCACGCTGCCGAACTTCTCGATGAAGGGGTCGGCCCGCTCCTGCCACATCACGAACACAAGGGGGCTGAGGACGAGGGGGGCGGCGGCATATTGCCCGCTGCGGAGGATGATGTCGGCAGAGTTGCCCTGCGCCTGCCACTTGCTGTTCAGTTGGTTAATCCAGAAGCTGCTGGCGGGCGACCAGATGGTGGGGGTGTAGGTGCGGGCGGCGATGGCGGTCAGGGCGGCGTTGTCCTCGTCGGGCTGCAACACCACTTTGACCGTGTTGCCGGAGGCGAGCTTCGGTTTCTGCCCATTGAAGGTCGGCGTGACTGTATTCAGCCACGCCTCCTCGTCGCTGGTGTAGGCCATGGTGATGGTGATGGTATCGCTGGTGGAAGCCAATCCGCCCGGCTTGCCCACCCCGAACACCTGCCACGCCACCACCCCCACCGCGACCAGAATGAACAGCCCGAAGATTATCGCGTTCCGGTTTCTCATCTATCCTACTTGCCCATTTGGGCTTTCAACGCAGCGAGGTCGCTCTGCACCTGCGTATGGGTTTCGAGGTCTGTGAACTGCTGGTCGAGGTTGTTACCCTGTAGCAGTTCGCCCTGCGCTTGGGCGGTGTACAAGGCTTGGTCGGCCTTATGCTCCATGCGGGCGAAGGAGTCGTCCCCCGCTTGGCTCTGGAGGCTCTGATTGGCTTGGTTGATGGCCTGCTGGCTCTGGGCGCGGGACAACTTGGCGCGGATAATCTCCTGCTTCGACTGCGCCTCGCTAATCTTGGCCTCAAGCTGGGCAAGGGCGTTGCGTAGCTCCTGCACCTGCTGGTTCTGGGCATCGTACTGCGCCTTGTAGGCATCGGCCAGCTTCTGCGCCCCCGCCTTGCGGGTGAGGGCCTCGGTGGCAAGCTGGTCGTTGTTGGCGCGTACCGCCATCTCCGCCTTGCTCTGCCAATCGTTGACTTGGTTCACATAGGTCTGGTACTTCCCCTGCAAGTCCTGCTCCACCGCCATGGCTTGGGCGGTGGCGGCGCGGGCCTCGCCTAGCTGCTCGTTTAGCTGACGCAGATACTCGGCAACCATCTTCTCCGGGTCCTCGGCGTTGTCAATCATCGCGTTGATGTTCGCGCTAATCAGAGTGCTAATCCGTGATAGTATCGAAGGCATTGGTCTGTCCTCTCCTTTGGCTGAATTAAGGTTCGTTACCCTTGCCGCGGCAACGTAGGCTTGACGAAACGGGCAGGCTTATTGTACCATAAGCGAAGGCGAAGGGCAATCGGGTTACGTTCGCCGCCCACATTCTAGCCCTATCTACGCATAACGCTGGTCAAAGGTTACAGTTCGGGGCGATTATCGCACGGAGGTTGACCCATCGGCATGATGAAACTTAGCCTGTCGCCCCGCTTTCGCCTGCTGGTACTCTGCCTCCCCCTGTTGGTCGGCTGCGACAATGGTGCGACCCAACCGATTGTGATTAGCCGCCCCGACCATACTGCCATGCCCACGGTCGCGCCCACCGACACTGCCCCGCCGCGCATCCCCCCCACCGCCTCGCCGCTGCCGCTACCCAGCCCCACGCCCACGCTGTCGCCGGAGCTAGCTGAGTACAATGCGGTGGCCGCCTATGCCCTTGCCAACCGCACCGCGATGGACCAAGTAACTGAACCGTACAA
>JBBSEE010000154.1:0-6490 GCA_038239995.1 Chloroflexia bacterium
GGCAGAGGCTGATGAACCGCCCCTGTCGCTGCTTCAGTTCGGCCAGCCGCGCGTGGTCGGCAAATTCGGTGGCCTCATAGCTATTCTCCACGCTCCAGCGTTCGATGATGGGCCGCATCGCGCTGTGGCTACGCCCCTCATCTCCCCCCAGCACTACCTCGAACTCGCCGGTAGACTCGTGGGCGGGGCGTTGGTAGCGCAGCAGTTCCAACGCCCCGCGCGTCTTCGCCACCAGCAGGGTCTTGTCCAGCGTACAAGCAAGGCTGCTAATCAGCAAGGTGGTAGAGGCTCTCTGCTGGGCCAGTTCAGAGTGCCCATGCAACTCGCCACTCGCGCCAATCAGGGTCAGGTCGTGGTCGGCAAGTTGTTCGCTAATCGCGCTGGCGGTATCCCCGGCACTGCTGAGGGTGCGATGGGGAATACCTTGCAACGCCTCCTCGATGTCGCGGAACGGTTCATCCCATGGCGTGGGCGCGTCGGGAGGGAGCGCGGCGACGCTGCCCTCGGCGTGCATCACCGATAGGGTAGCATCTAGCTCTGGCATGAGGGCGTGGCCCACCTTGAGGGCAAGCTCGGCGTAAGGCCCGCCCCGCACCGCCAGTAGCATCTCGCGCACTGCCGCCAACCCGCCCGCGCCGATGCGGGCCAGCAGCACATCGCAGCCTGCGCCACGCATCACCTCATCGCAGATACGCCCGTAGATATGGTCGGGGTCGTGGCTGAAGCCCTTCCACCACAGGATAATCAGGTCGGCGTGGGTATCCCGCGCCGCCTCGATGATGCCCTGCGCCACCCCATGCGCGGCCACCACCTGGGTGTAGACGTTAATCGGGGGGATGCCATGATGGGTGGGTGGCTGGGTGGGCGGCATATAGTTGAGCAGGGTGCGATAGGCCCGCACGAGGGGGCGGGCAGAACTGAACGAGGAGTCATGTACCTCGGCCACGCCCAATATAATCGCCTCATCCGCACTGGCGGTGGGGTTGGTCTCGTGCTGGGCCGCGCTCAGGGCCTGCGCGATGGTGAGCAGGTCGGGGGCCAGCCGCTGATTGAGCAGCGGTATCAACACCCGAAAGGGGCGACCCGCCGCCTCGGTCGCGTTCGGGTTAATCATTTGTCTGCTTCGGTGTCACCGCTGACCAACATTTGGGCCACCACCACGCCGATATTGTCCTCGCCGCCGCCCGCGTTGGCGGCCTTGAGCAGCTTTTGCACTGCGCTATGGGGGTCATCGCTATGCTCCAAGATAGAGGCGATGCCCGGCTTGCCGTTGACATCCACTTCGTTGACCATCTCCCAGAGGCCATCGGAGCAGAGCAGAATCACGTCGTAGGGCTTCAGCCGCACGCTGAACAGGTCAATCTCGGTGCGAAAGTCGTCGCCCAGCGACCGATAAATCTCGTTGCGCCGCTCGAAGGTACGAATGTCCTCGCGGGCGAGTTGCCCCGCCTGCACCAGCCGCCACGCCAGCGAGTGGTCCTCGGTAATCTGCTCTAGCTGGCCGTCACGGTAGAGGTAGCCGCGACTGTCGCCCACATTGGCGAACCATGCGCGGTTGCCCAGCACGAGGGCGGCCACGCAGGTGGTGCCCATATCGCTGTGTCGCGCCCGCCCCTGCTGCACAATCGCCTTGTTGGCCGCTTCCACCGCCTCGCGCAGCATCTCGCCCACTGCCTCGCCGCCCGCCATTACGTCCACCTCGCCCTCTGGCATTGCCATGCTGACGGTGGCTCCGTAGTTGAAGATGGCGCGACCTAGCACGCTCTGAGCCACGCTGGCGGCGATTTCGCGGATTGCCATGCTGCTTGCCACCTCGCCGCTGTCGTGGCCGCCCATCCCATCGGCCACTACCAGCAGGGCGAAGGGTTGGGTGTGGCTGGTTTCCACCGCATTGAAGTTGAGCAGCAGCACGCTGTCCTCGTTCAGCTTCCGCACCATCCCCACATCGCTGCCGCAAGAGGCGAGGATGCTGAGGGTGGCAGGGGTCATCCCCTCCTCGCGGTACTTCTCCACCGCCTCGGTAAATGCGCCCGCATCCTTATAGTTGCCCGCCACCGCTTGAGCTAGCAATTCGCTGAGGCTGTCTGGCTCACCGCTCTTGGTCGCCGCGCTCGCGTCGAGCGGTTGGCCGAGGAAGGCACTGAGGGTGTCAGCCAACTGCTGCACATCGTGCTGGCGAGTGTTCTCATCCGCCTCGCGCACCGCGGATACGTCGGTGATGCGCGGCAGTTCCCCCCCAATCACGCTAATCGCCGCGCTAGGTAGACGGCCCAGCACCAGCCCGGCCTCGTGCAGGGGGCGCAAGGCGGCGGCCAACGATGCCGCCCAGCCCAGCAGCCGCTCCTCGCCGACAGGTTCGCCGCTAGGGTCGAGCGGGGCGTAGCTGGTCAACGGTTGACCCGCGCCCTCCTCGGTGAGCAGATAGTCACGCTCGTTCTCGCGGAAGCTACGGAAGATGCGGGCGAAACCTTGCGTCTGCCCCAGCCCCTTGCCGAGCATCAGGGCCGCGCCGCTGCTGCCCTCGGCCCCATTCGCCCACGTCTCGCGCAGCCAGTACACCTTGTTCGCCAGTTGCGCCCCGCACTCCGCGCAATACATCTCTCCCGCGTTGTTCTCGCGGCTGCCACACACCCAGCACTGCTCCGCACTGCGCTCATCCACCACGCGGTAGATGATGTAGGCCTCCTCCCCCTGTGGCTGGCTCTGCACCACATTGGTAATCGCGTAGCGGCCATCCACTAGCGTGTCGCGCTCAAGGGGGGTAAGGTCGCCGCGCGGCTGCTCATCGGGCAATTGCTCCTCGGCCAGCGGGCTGGTCACAGCTGCCGCCTTGCGCTCACCCGCCTCCTCGTCCGGCACAATTGGGGGCAAGGGGGCGGTTTGCTCCTCGTGCGGCGCATCAGCGGCTAGCTCCGGCAGGGGGACGGTCTGTTCGCTCGGCTCTCCCGCCTCAATCTCCGGCAAGGGGGTGGTCTGTTCGCCCACCAGCGGGTTGAACGCGGTCGTCCCCGCTGCCTCCGCCTCATCCTGATAGGGCGCGGCCACTTGGGGGAGGCTTGGCTCATCCCCTTGCCCCTCGCCAGCGGCGATGGCACTATCCACATCGCCCGGCTGGTCGGCTAGTGGTAGATTGCCACCTTGCGCGGCGATTTCCATCGAGGGGGGTTGGGTGGGCAACTGCTCGTGCCCCTCGGCTAGAGCGTTGGGGGTGGTCTCTTGCTCCTGCTCATCACGCGGTGGGTTGCTGGTTGCGGCCATCGGCTGGGGGTCTCCTTGTCTCGCGGTTTAGGCGCACCGTGTCGGTGCGCCCCGCTACTATAGCATAAAGGGCGGGGGCTGGCAAGCGCGGAACTCGCCGCTCACGATTGGGGGAAGGGGGTTATGCTATAATACAGCCATTACAAATTACTTATGATAGGGAGCGAAACTGATGACCGAACCGCAATCCACCCGTCCCGATTTCCCCGATGCGTCGTTGCATCCCCAAACCCCATTGCCCGCGCCGCACTGGTATCAGCAGGCGATATTCTACGAACTGTACGTCCGCGCCTTCTTCGACAGCAACGGCGACGGACACGGCGACCTGCGCGGGGTGATTGACAAGCTCGATTACCTGCAAGAGTTGGGGGTGGATTGCGTCTGGCTGCTGCCCATCTGCGACTCGCCGCTGGTGGACGACGGCTACGATGTGCGCGGCTATCGCCAGATACTGCCCGAATATGGCCCGCTCGACGATTTCAAGCGGCTGGTGGATGAGGCGCATCGGCGCGGTATCCGCATCATTACCGACTTGGTGCTGAATCATAGCAGCGACCAGCATGAGTGGTTCGTGCAGTCGCGTAGCCGCCGCGACAACCCCTACCGCGACTGGTACGTATGGAGCGACGACCCTACCGGCTACAAGGATGCCGGTATCATCTTCATTGACCACCAGCGCAGCAACTGGCAGTGGGACGAGGGGAGTGGGCAGTATTACTGGCACCGCTTCTACCCCCAGCAGCCCGACCTCAACTATGACAACCCCGCCGTGCAGCAGGCGATGCTGGATGTGGCCGCCTATTGGCTGGACTTGGGGATAGACGGCTTCCGCCTCGATGCGATACCCTACCTGTTTGAGCGCGAAGGGACGAACTGCGAGAACCTGCCAGAGACCCACGCCTACCTGAAGCGTTTCCGCCAGTTGGTCAGCGACCGCAACCCCGACGCGCTGCTGCTGGGTGAGGCCAATCAGCCGCCCGGACCCATCCGCTCCTACTTTGGTGATGGCGACGAGTTGCAGATGGTGTTCAACTTCCCGCAGATGACCACCACCTTCAACGCCCTTGCCACCGCGCAAGCCGCCCCTATCCGCGACCTGCTGCAAGCCATGCCCCCCCTGCCGCCCGCCGCGCAGTGGTGTACCATGCTCCGCAACCACGATGAGCTAACCTTCGAGATGGTCACAGAGGAGCAACGCCGCTTCTTGTTCGACTACTACGCCCCCGACGCGGCGCAGCGGCTGAACTGGGGGGTGCGCCGCCGCCTCGCCCCCCTGCTGGGCAACGACCGCCGCCGGGTTCTGCTCGCCTACTCGCTGCTGTTTACCCTGCCCGGCTCGCCGATTATCTACTATGGCGACGAAATCGGGATGGGCGACGATGTCAGTCTGCCCGACCGCAACGGGGTACGCACCCCGATGCAGTGGGACGATACGCCCAACGCGGGCTTCTCTTCCGCCCCACCCGACCTATGGTACGCCCCGGTAGTCGCCAGCGCGGAATACAATCCCCAGCGGGTCAATGTCGCCGCCCAGAGTGATGACCCCGCCTCGCTCTACAATCAACTTCGCCGCATCATCGCGCTGCGGAAGGCCCATCTCGCCTTCGCGGTCGGTAGGCTAGAGTTGTACGCAGTGGACAACCCCGCCGTGTTGCTGCACACCCGTGAGTGGCAAGGGGAGCTTATCATCGCCATTCACAACCTGTCCGCCCAGCCTCAGCGGTACACCGTCCCCGCCGCGTTCGCCACCACGCCCGCCACCGACCTGTTCAGCGGGGCGGCTCTGCCAGTTATCGGCGCGGAGATGCGGCTAGAGCCGAATGGCTACCGTTGGCTGACCACCTTTGGCTCACGATGAGGAGCAAGCGATGCCCGATTTCCCCACCATCTTCGGCTACCCGCCCACCGTCACCGCCAGCGCACCGGGGCGGGTCAACCTGATTGGCGAACACACCGACTACAACGGCGGCTACGTCCTGCCCATCGCCATCCCGCAGCGCACCCTTGTCGCACTGGCTGCCCAGCGGGGGCGGGCGGTGCGGGTCGTCAGTGCGGGTATGGATGAGCAAGTGCATGAGTACACCCTCGGCATGGAGAACCAGAGCAAGTCGTGGCTCGACTACGTGCAGGGGGTGACATGGATACTGCGTAACGACGGCCACAAGCTGGGCGGCTTCGATGCGTGGATTCGCTCCGAGGTGCCGGTGGGCAGCGGGCTATCGTCCAGCGCAGCGTTGGAGGTGGCGTTGCTGCGGGCCTTGCGTGATGCCTTCGCCTTGCCGCTCGATGACCTGCAACTTGCCCTGCTTGGACAACGGGTGGAGAACGAGTTCGTAGGCGCATGGGTGGGGGTGATGGACCAGATGGCCGCCAGCCTCGCGGATGAGAATGCCGCCCTCTTCATTGACACCCGCAGCCTCGCCTACCAGCGCGTCCCTTTGCCAGCGGGGGTCGCGCTCATCGTGCTGAACTCCGGGGTGGTGCATAGCCACGCGGGTGGCGATTACAACACCCGCCGCGACGAGTGCGAACGCGCCTGCGAGTTGCTGGGGGTGGGTCAGTTGCGCGACCTCAGCCTCGCCGACCTGCCCCGCATCAACGCCCTGCCCGAACCGCTGAATCGCCGCGCCCGCCATGTGGTGACGGAGAACCAGCGGGTGCTAGACGCTGTGGCCGCGCTGCAAGCTGCCGACCTCGCCCGCCTCGGCGCACTGTTCTACGCCTCGCACGCCTCGATGCGCGACGATTACCAAGTGTCGGTGGCGGAGATAGATTTGCTCATCAAACTCGCCGCCCAACAGCCGGAGATATACGGGGCGCGATTGACCGGCGGCGGCTTCGGCGGCAGCGTGGTGATGCTGGCCTCAATGGGCACTAGCCGGGCTGTCGGCCAACGCATCGCCGCTGCCTACGCCCAGCAGAGCGGCCAAACCCCCACCCTGCTGGTGCCGAAGGCGGAAGAGTAAATGGTGAATGGTAAATGGTGAATGGTGAATGTGGTAGGGGCGGCTGGTCCTCGCCCGCCTGAAGCGCACCAACATAAAGCCTCTCCCAGCGGGAGAGGTTTGGTGAGGGAGAAGTGTGCCCCGCATCCATGCCAATCGGGACAACGCACCATGACGTAGGGACGCATCGCACTCGCCCGCCGACGAGTCCCAACATAAAGCCTCTCCCAGCGGGAGAGGTTTGGTGTGGGAGAAGCGTGCCCCGCATCCCTGCCCATCGCAACTAC
>JBBSEE010000155.1:0-6477 GCA_038239995.1 Chloroflexia bacterium
AGTAGTGTCCATCTTCTTTATTCTCCTTCTACCAAGCAGTGGGGATTGACAGTATCGAGTAGAGTTGGTGTGACCGCGCAAGCCGCTACCAACCGTTGTAGTCTACACCTTTTCTACTTCATAGTCAATACAGCCGCTGGGCCGTATGGGTTGGCATATTCACTTTATAAGTGAAACGATTGGGGAGGTATCCAGCATCCGCCAGACATAATACTGACGAATGTGGCAGCAGAAAAGTTCCAGATTAAGCGGGGATTTGCTTGGCAAATTGGTTCAACCGCTGCCAGACCAGCAGGCTGAGGCCCGCGACCCCCGCGGCGACCAGCATCAGCACGATGAAGCCGAAGCTGTTTAGGTACGCGCCGATAATCGGCCCGATGATGCCACCTGCATAAAGAGGCACGAACGCAAGGTTGAGGGTGGAGGAACGTCGCTCCTCTGGCACCTCGGTGGCAATCAGCGAGTAGACCATGGTCATGCTGGTGGTGGTAGTGATGCTCAGTACGCCGGAGATGAGGGCCATCACCGCGATGTTGGGGCTGAAGGGCAGGGCGGCAAGGGCCAGCGCAGTGCCTACCGCTGCCACCCCCAGCACCCGCCGATAGCCGAAGCGGTCGCCAATCACCCCGGTGACGAGGGTCAGCAGTGCGCCCACCAGCGTGGCAGTGCCGGTGACGAGGCCAATCGCCGACTTGAGGGTGGCAGGGTCATGGTAGACCGATTGCACCAGCAGGGGGATGAAGGGGCGGGCCATCTGCCATGCAAGGATTAGCACACAAGCGCACAGGAAGATGAGGGCGGTGATACGCACGGTGACCACCTCGCGCAACGCCCCCCATGCCGCCCGCACCACACTGCCTTCACCCTTGACCCGCCGCTGGGTTTCGCGGTAAACGAGGGTAACGAGCAGGGCAGAGATGAGCGACAGCACCGAGCCGATGAAGTAGAGGCCGCGTAGGTCTACGATGTGATTATCGGTGAGGAAGCCGCCCAGTTGGGGGCCGACCGCAAAGCCAATCGGTGAGGCGATGCCAATCAGCGACAGGGCGAGGCCAACTCGATTGCGGGGCGTGACCGAGCGTTGCGCCGCCAGCATCAGCCCAGTGTTGCCCAGTTGGAAACCGGCCAAACCGATGCTGAGGGCCAATTCTAGGGGGTTCTGGCTGAGACCGATGAGCAGCAGCACCACCGCCTCGACGTAGGCACTGCGGGCGATAATCGCCTTGCGCCCATACCGCTCCGCCCACGCGCCCCACAGGGGCACCAGCGGCAGCCCCACGAGGAACACGAGGGGGGTAATCAGGCCGGTGAGGGTGGCGGACTCATCCTTGCCCAAACCCATCTGCTCTTGCAAATAGAGGGGCAGGAAGGCGAACAGTTGGCCGAGGACGAACGCCTCGATGAAGGAGACGAAGAAGAACAGGGCGGCGACGAACTTCCACGATTGTCCACTAGGCGCGGGCACGCTGGGTTCGTCCTTGAGCAGGGCATCGGGTAGGGGTTGCGCCTCAGCCTCGCTTTGGGCCATCTCTACTACCGTATTATCCGCCATTAAACCCCGCCATAAGTGTGTAGCCCACCGAGGAAGTAGTTGCCGAAGAAGGTGAACAGGGTGAAGGCGAAACCGAGGATGAGTAGCCACGCAGCGCGGTTGCCGCTCCACGACTTCAGGCTATGGGCGTGCAGGTACACACCGTACACGAGGGTGGTGGCTAGCGCGGCGGTCTCCTTCGGGTCCCACGACCAGAACGCCCCCCACGCGATGTTCGCCCAGATACCGCCCAGCACCAACACCAGTATCATCAGGGGGAAGCCAATCAGCACTGAGCGGTAGCCGATGTCGTCGAGGATGGCGCGGCTGGGCAGCCAGCTACGCTTCTGTTCGCCGTTGCGCTGCAACAGATACATCACCGCCGCCACGAAGCCAATCGCAAAGATGCCGTAGGCGAGGATGGCGACCCCCACATGGATGGTGAGGATGGGGCTTTGCAGCGCGGGGATGAGCGGGTTGATTTCGCGTAGGTTGGCGGGCAAGGTAAGGACGTAGATGCCCATCAGCACCGCAACCGGGGAGATGAACGCGCCCAAGGCGGGCTGGCGGAACTGGCGCATCAGGATGAGGCCGAGCAGCACAATCGCAAAGGTGAAGGCGGTGCCGAACTCGTACTGGTTGGCGTAAGGGGCGTGGCCGACCGCCATCCAGCGGGCGAATACCGCAAGGGCGAAGAAGGCGAGGGCGACCCAGTTCAGCACCTGCGCGTAAGTGGCGGCGGGGTGGCGGGGTTGCTTCACCCGTTCGCTCATGGTCACGTTGCTGCTGCCCCCCACGCTGTCCTGCATCGTCGCGCTGACGGTGCGGCGCAACACCCCCTGTGCCAGCACATACCAGACGTAGAAGCCCCCCGCAATCGCGACGGTCATCACCCCGGCGAGCAGCATATAGAAGTTCATCTTCTCTAGGCCCAACGTTTGGTCCATTGCTTCGCTCCGTTCTTCTGTAATTACACGCGGATTATACCACAAACCTTACTGCATCTCCGCCAGCACCGCCCGCCGCATCGCAATCGCCTCCGACTCCGCCGCTACGGTCGCCCCCGCCGCTGCTAGCCGCTCGGTGATGCGTAGCATATCGCGGTCTAGGCCCGCGCGGGTGGGGGCTTGGCCCTTGAGGTGCAAGGTTGCGCCCCCCTCACACGGCTCGATACGCGCCCACAAGCGGCGGGCAGGGAAGTAGAACACCAGCGCGATGCCGATTAGCATCAATGCAGCAGCGACGAAGATGATGCTCACGCCGGGGTCGCGCACTACCTGTATGCCGCTGAACTGGCGTTCGCGCACGAAGGTGAAGGTCAGTCCCGCCTTGGTAATCGGCTGGCGGGGGCTGAGGGTGTCGCGCCACAGTTCGTGGTCGTCCACCACCCGATAGACCGCCATTCCGATTTGGCCGGGGCGCAGGCTAGGGTCGCCGGGGCCAGCGGGGGCGACTACGTCTACCTGTATCTGCCCATTGGCACGCTGGAAGCTACCCATCGGGTTGGTGGGGCCGTACATCGCGCTGCGGTAGGCGAGGGGGATGCTGCCGGTGTACACCGTCTGCCCAGTCGCATCGTCGGTCACGTTGATGTCCACCGCGTTGCCGAAGAAGGCTTGGTGGAAGAGGATACCCTTGTACTCCAGCGGGTCGTTGACCCGAATCCGCTTGGCTGCCACCCGTTGTCCGTTCTCGTATAGCACAAGGTCGCTGTAGTAATCGGCGGGCCGCCCGTCGGGGTAGTCCACCTCGGTGAAGCCGTCGCTATGCAGGGTCAACCCAGTGGCGTAACCCACCGCGCGGTCACTGCCCGCAGGGATGGCAAAGTCCACAATCTTGATGTTGCTGCCCAGCAACGTGCCCCAAATCGCCCCAATGAACAGCAGGATGATACCGAGGTGATTGAGGTATGTACCCAGCGGCAGGTAGCGGAAGCGGTCAGCATAAACGGCGCGGGCGTTAGCGTCAGGGGTGGCAAGGCGCACCGTGAGGTGACGCTGTTGCATCGCGGCGACTAGCTGCCCCTGCGCCGCGTCGAGGTCGAGCGGCAGGTCGAGGGTGGCGGTGTATTCACCATGCGTGAAGAAGCGGGGGCCGACCAGCATCCGCGTCTGGGTCGCCTGTCGCCACATCTTGGGGAAGCGGTTCAGGGTGCAGACCACGATGTTGATGGTGAGGATGACCAGCAGCAGCTTGAACCACCACGAGGTAAACAAGGTGAACAGGCTGAGGTCGTTCATCAGCCCCGTAAAATCGCCGAAGCGGGGGGTGAGGCCCTTCACCCACATGGTCTGGCCGTTGGGGTCGGCCTGCAATTCGGGGGGCATCTGGATGATGAGGGTGCCAACGAGGGTGGCAATCGCAATCAGGGCTATCAGCACCATGGCAAGGCGCACCGCGCAGAAGAACCGCCACATTGCCTCGCCAATGCTGTTCACCCGCTGGCGGGAGGTGGGGGCCGCTGGGATTGGCTTCGGGGGCGGCTCGGCAAGCGGTATGGCGCGGCCCTGTATCCCGTAGCCGCTATCGGGCGCGGCAGGTTCGCCACTCGCCACGCGGCGACGACGCTGTTCCCGCTTATCTGCTTCGTTCAGTCTGGTTGCCATATGATGAAGGTAGAAGGTAGAAGGTAGAAGTCGCTTACTTGAACCCATAGGCGGCCAATTGGTCGCTCAACTCATGCTCGTTCATCGCCCCGCGCACCACGTGGACTATGATACCGCGACTGTCCACAAAGTATGTGCTAGGCATCGAGGCGATGCGGTAGGCGGTATACACCTGTTCGTTGGTGGTGAGCAGCAGCGGCCAGTCGAAGCCGCCATCCTTGGCGTATTGGCTGACCTGCCCCTTATCCTCCAACCGATTGACCCCTACAATCGCTAGCCCCTTGTCCTTGAACTTGGCGTAGGCGGCGGCAAGGTCGGGCATCTCCGCGCGGCAGGGGGGACACCAACTGGCCCAGAAGTTGACTATGGTCAGCTTGCTGGCTTGGGCCACTGCGTGCAGGTTGTACGGCTTGCCGTTATAGTCGCTGAGGCTGAAGTCGGGGGCGGCGGTGTTAAGCTGGATGTCGCCTTGGTCCGCGCCGGGGGTGACGATTGCGCCGGTGGCTTTATCCTTGCCCCCGCCATTGTAGCTGGACACATCCGCGCCCATGTCGCAGCCGAGCAGCAAGCTACCCAGCAACACCACCGCCATCGCCATCCCTACCTTGCTGCCCAATGTCACACCCATCCTTCTACCATCATCATGAGGAGAAGCCATATCCTAGCCCAGCCTTGAGTATAGCCGCTGGCCCACGCGAGTGTCAAGCGTGCGGGGATTAAGGTTTCATAGAAAGAAGTCCGATTGCCATGCTTCCCCTCCCATCGGGAGGGGCTAGGGGTGGGTGACTGGCACGACTCGCTCCCGCCCCCAACCCCTCCCGGCGGGAGGGGAGAATGCTGTCCCTACTATCTGGGTGATGCTTATCTGAAGAACAGATTGCCCCATGTGGTGGGGTTGTTATAGACCCGATTGGGCGAGGAGGAGAGCATCATCTCTTGCTTGGCCGCGCCGGGGGTGTCGGTGTCGCTGAGGTCAATCTCAAAGCCGAGAGCGCGGTCAGGGGCGGGCTGAAAGTTCAGGGTGGTCCACGGGATGACCGCTTCGAGGGTGTAACCGTTGCCGCCGTGTGGCTTGGCCGCCACCTTGATGCTGCTAATCAGGGCGGGGTCGCGGTTGGTCCAGATGTAGGCTTCGGGTGCAATCTTGGCGAAATCGCCGGGCGAGAGGCCAATCTGATAATCGTCCGCGCTCATCGCGGTGTCGGCGAAATCGCCCGCAAGGTTGGTGTCGAACCAGAGTTCAATATGGTCGCCTTTGAACAGGTCGCCGCCAGTCGCAACTTGGACATGAACGTTGTCCACCACGCTGGCGGCGAAGTAGAAGTTATTATTATCCCACGCGATATAGCAAACCCCGCTCAGGTCGGACGGGCCTGCCCACTTGTCACTGTTAGGTAGGCCGGTACGCACGCTGGCGGCACTGTTGATGGTCACACCCCGGTGGGTGCTAATCCACTCGGAAATATCGCCGTCCACATTGGGCGAAGGGCTGTCGCGCACTGCGGTGAGGTCGGGGCCGTTGCCCTTGCGGGTAGGGCCGGTGTAGACCGCCTGCGGGGTGTCGGGTGCGGTGGCAGTGGGAACGATGGCCGCGTTGCCGCTCGGCTTGGCGGCAGGCTGATTGGTGAGCAGCAGATAGGCGACTAGCACACCGATGAGCAGCAACAAGCCGATGAAGGCCAGCCACAGACCGAGATTGGATTGGCGGCGTTGGGCCGGGCGGGGCGGCGGGGTGCGGCGCACGGGCGGGGCGACGACGGGGCGGGGGGCGGGCGGATAGGCAGGGGGCGGCGCAAGGGGGCGCGGCTGTGGTTTGACCGTCGTGGTAGCGGCGGGCGGGGTGGCTTGCAGGCGGGAGGGAATCGCCGGTTGGCCCGCCGCGCGTTGGGCCACCGCATCGAGCGCGTCAATCATCGCCTCGGCGGTGGGGAAGCGGTCAAGCGGTCGCTTGGCAAGGGCACGGTCCATTACCCCTTGCGCCCCGGCGGGCAGGTTGCGATTGTAGCGGCTGAGGGGCGGGGGCGGCTCGTTCAGTTGGGCGCGTAGCACCTCGTTGACCGGCTTGTCGAAGAAGGGCGGGTTGGCGGTGAGCATCTCGTACATCACCGTGCCCAGCGCGTAGATGTCGCTGCTGGCAGTGGCCTCCTCGCCGCGCACCTGCTCTGGCGATAGGTAATCCGCCGTGCCCATTACCATCCCGACCGCGGTGAGGTGGGTCTGGTCGTGGGCGCGGGCGATGCCGAAGTCGGTGAGCGCAACCTCGCTGGTGCGGGGGTTGACGATGATGTTGCCCGGCTTGATGTCGCGATGCACGATGCCCATGCGGTGGGCGTAATCCAA
>JBBSEE010000156.1:0-6418 GCA_038239995.1 Chloroflexia bacterium
AAGAGTGGACGCAGTTGGTGGGAGAGTAAGCACCAGATTATGCGGGCGGCAATTCGCAGCTATCTAGAAGCACCCGCTTATACGATGCTAGGTCATACGAACCCCCATGCTGCGTAACTCCTAACTAACTCAAACCTCAAACCTCAAACCTCAAACCTCATCACTTGCTGCCGTGCGCCATCATCGCCGCGCCGACCACCCCGCTGAAGTCGCCCAGCGCGGACTTGACCACCTCAACGGCGGCGGCGGGCACGCCCAATGCCCCCTTCTTCACCTGTTGGGCGGCGAGGCTGTAGAGTAGGTCAATGCGGTCAACTACCCCGCCCCCCAGCACGATGCGGCGGGGATTCCAGAGGTTGACCAGCGTGACCAGCCCCAGCCCCAGATAGTAGCCGCCTTCGCTGAGGGCCTCGACCACGAGGGGGTCGCGCTGGGCCAACGCCTCGGCAAGCTGCTTGGAGCGCACCCGCTGGCTCTCGTCCTTGAGTGCGTCGGCCAGCACGCTGCGGCGGTCTTTTTCCTCGATTTGCTTCTTCATGTAATTGACCATGGCGCTGCGCGAGGCGTAGGCTTCGAGGTGGCCCTGCTGCCCACAGCCGCACAGCCGTCCGCCCGGCTTAATCACGATGTGGCCGATTTCGCCCGCGGTGTTGCTTGCCCCCACATAGCGTTGCCCGTTCACCATCAACGCCCCGCCAATGCCGGTGCCCACGAACACGCAGGCGAACAGGTCCACCCCCTTGCCCGCCCCGAACGCACCCTCGCCAATCGCCGCCACCTGCACATCGTTGCCCAGCGTAATCGGTAGCCCGAAACGTTGGCCCAGCGGTTGTGACAAGGTTACGTTGGTGACACCGCCAGCAAGGTTCGGCCCCGACCGCAGTATCCCCGCCGCCACATCCACCTGCCCCGCCAGCCCGATGCCAATCGCATCAGCCTGTTGGCCTATCTCGCCTGCCGCTTCGCGCACTTGGGTGATGGCCTGCTCGATAGCGGCAACAAGCGCATCCGCCCCTTGCACGGGGCTAGACAGCTTGAAGCTGCTCACCACCTCGCCGCTATCGCAATCCACCACCGCTGACAGTATCTTGGTGCCACCCACATCCACCCCCACTGCGTATGCTCCGCTCATCCCCTTTGCCCTCCCTCAACCTAAAGTTTGCTCGTAGTGATTATAGAGCAGCGGGCGGGCCAGCGCAAGGCGGGTGTGTAGAAGACATAAGCAAGGGCGAACCGCAGTTCGCCCCCACACAAAACATTATCACTCAAACCACAAACCACAAACCTTACTCGTACCGTAGCGCATCAATCGGGTTCAGGCGGGAGGCGCGTTGGGCAGGGTAGATACCGAAGAAGAGGCCCACCGCGATGCTGAAGCCGACCGCGAGGGCGATAGCGTCGAGGGTGACATTGGGGCTAATCACCCCGCTCAGTTCCACCCCCTTGCCAATCGCGGTGCCGAGGCCGATACCAATCAGCCCGCCGATGACGCTGAGGACGATGGCTTCGACGAGGAACTGGGTGAGGATGTCGCGCCGCTTCGCCCCCACCGCCTTTCGCAGGCCAATCTCGCGGGTGCGTTCGGTGACGCTGACCAGCATGATGTTCATGATGCCAATCCCGCCCACCAGCAGGGAGATACCGGCAATCGAACCGAGGAAGAAGGTGAGGATGGTGGTGAGAGTGGTGAGGAAGCCGAGGATGTCGGCTTGGCTGAACACGGTGAAGTCGTCCTGCTGGCGTAGTATCTTGTGTCGCTGGCGTAGCACCTGTGTGACCCCCTCGATGGTGTCTTGCACGTTGGCCGAGTCGTCAACCGCGATGTTAATCGCACTGACGCTGCGACCATAGATGCCCCAGAAGCGGGCGGCGAATAGCTTGGTCTGCGCGTTGGTGATGGGGATGTATACGTAGCCGTCGGCAGAACCGAACGGGCTGCCACCCTTGCGTTCGACCACGCCAACCACCCGATAGGGCAGGCTATTGATGCGGACGGTGCGCCCCACCGGGTTAGCTCCATTGAACAGCGAGTCCGCGGTGTCCGGCCCCAGCACGGCCACGTTGCTGCGGGTGTCCACATCCTTGAGGCTGAACCATGCCCCCTGTCCGTCCGGCACGTTCAGGTTGCGGACCGTGCCGTAGTCGGGAGTAGTGCCGACCACCGTGGTGCTGAGGTCGCTATTGTTGAAGGCCACCGTGGCCCGACCGCCATATTGGGGGGCGAGGCCAGTGATGTGGGGGACGTTGGCGTTTCGCATCAGGGCGTTGGCATCGTCGAGGGTGAGGATTCCGCTGTTCTTGGCCGCGTTCTTCGAGCTAGTCTGGTTCAGGTTGCCGGGGATGACCACCACGAGGTTGCTACCCAGTCCGCCCACTTGGTCGGTGAGCTTCTGCTGCGCCCCCTTGCCCACCGCCAGCAGGGCGATGACTGCTCCCACCCCGATGATAATGCCCAGCATGGTGAGGATCGCCCGCAATTTGTTGGAGGCGAGGGCACTGAGGGCGATACGGACGGTTTCCAGTAGGTTCATCAATGCTCCTTAACAATCGTGAGGCATGAGGTATGAGGTATGAGGCATGAGACAGATAAAAGAAGTTCAGGCATGAGTTATTTTCTAGGCTATTTTATTACTTCTTTTTATCCTCATCGCGCTGACTCCCCACTGTGGTGCGGAGGCCGCCTATTATTCTAGCTACCTCTTGAGCATTAGCTAGTAGCAGGTTAAACGTAGGTTGGTCAATATAGTGAATATCCAGTGCGATGTAAAGCTGCGAACGCACCTCAGCACAAGAGGCTTTGGCAATAGAGAGGAAGCGGTGGAACTCAGTTCGGTTGCCACGCTCGAAGCCTTCCGCTATGTTGGACATGATGGACACTGCTGCGCGTTGTATCTGGCTAGCAAGACCGAAGTCGCGGGCAAAATGCTCTTGTCTGGTGGCTTGGTATATTTCCCGTGTCAACACTCTAGCCTTTTGCCATGCAATCAAGTCCTCAAATCCCTCTACTTTAGCCATCTTGGTGTTCCCTTTCTATCTTATCCTGCTGCCACCGCATGCCTCATGCCTTTACATACGCCATCTGCTGGCTAGCCACCACCTCATCGCTGGCAATCAAGCCGTCGCGGATGCGGATGATGCGGCGGGTGTAGGCGGCAATGTCCGGCTCGTGGGTGACGAAGATGACGGTGATACCCTGTTCGATGTTCAGGCGTTGGAATATCGCCATTACCTCGGCACTGGCTTTGGAGTCGAGGTTGCCGGTCGGTTCATCGGCGAGGATAATCGCAGGGTTGGTAACGAGGGCGCGGGCGATGGCGACTCGTTGCTGCTGCCCACCGGATAGCTCGGACGGTTTGTGGTTGATGCGGTCGCTGAGGCCCACCGAGGCGAGGGCATCGAGGGCGTGCTGCCGCCGCTTACCGTCATTCACCCCAGAGTAGAGTAGAGGCATCTCCACATTGCGGAGCGCGGCGGTGCGGGGCAGCAGGTTGAACTGCTGGAATACGAAGCCGATTTTGTGGTTACGCACCTCGGCTAGCTCATCGTCCTTCAGCTTTGATACCTCCTTGTCGTCGAGGAAGTATTCGCCGCTGGTGGGGATGTCGAGGCAGCCGAGGATGTTCATCAGGGTACTCTTGCCGCTACCGCTCGGCCCCATAATCGAGATTAGCTCCCCCTTTTCGATGCGGAAGCTGACCCCACGCAGGGCGTTGACCTCTACGTCGCCCATCTTGTAGGTCTTGGTTAGCTCCTTGACCTCAATCACTTGTTGCCCCCCGAACTGCCTGACCCACCACCGTTAATCTTCAGCGTGCTGGAGCGGGCGGCGGGGGGGTTGGTGATAATCTGGTCGCCATCGTTCAGCCCGCTCACCACTTGCACGTCCTCCTCGTTGGAAAGGCCCAGCTTGATGACAGTGCGAACCGCCTGCCCCCCCTTCAGCACGTAGACCACATTATCAACGTCCTCGGTACGCACCAACCGTTGGGGAATGACCAGCGCGTTAGCCTCCCGCGCGGTGATAATCGCGGTGTTGGCGGTGAGGCCGACGCGCAAGGAGGCATCCTGCCCCTGCTGGTCAATCAGCACGGTGACGAGGTAGGCGACCACGTTGCCTGCTTGGGTGCTGCCTTTGGGCGAGATGAAGATGACTGTGCCGGTGATGGGTGGTGTGTCGGGCATCGAGTCGAAGGTGACGCTCACCTTCGCCCCCAGCTTCACCCCGGCGACATCGCTTTCGTTCACGTTCACATCCACATGGTAGCGGGTGTTGTCAATCAGGTTGACCGCGAGAGTGCCTACCCCCACGTTCTGGCCCACATTGAGCGGCACGCTAGCGGCGATACCCTTGAAGGGGGCGACGAGGGTGGCGTTGCTGAGGCGGAGCTTGGCTTGGTCGAGGGCGGCTTGTGATTGGTCCACCGCCGCTTGGGCGGGGGCGAGGTCGGTCGGTTTCGCCCCGGCCTTGAGGTCGTCGAGGGTGTTCTGGGCTTGGTCTACAGAGGCTTGCGCCTGGGCTACATCCTCGGCAGTGGCGCCGCGCTTCGCTTTCTCTAGGTTGGCGGTGGCTTGGTCAACTTGGGCTTGGGCGGCGGCGATGTCCTCTTTGGTCGGGCCTACCTTCAGCTTGTTCAGGTTGGCTTGAGCTTGGTCAACCGCGGCTTGGGCGGCGGCGAGGTCTTGGGCGGATGCGCCGCGCTTGAGGCTGTCCAGTTTGGCTTTAGCTTGGTCAATCGCGGATTGGGCTTGGCTCAAATCCGCGGCGGTCGGCCCCGTCTTTAGCTGGGCGAGGGCAGTCTGCGCGTCGCTGAGGGTGGCCTCGGCGGTGTTGACCGCGGCAATCTCCTGCTGCTGCACGTTGGCAAGCGCGTCGCGGGCCTTGGCTAGCACCCCCTCGGCATCCTGCTCGGTGCGGAGTGCTTGGTTATATAGCTCCTCAAAGTAGCCGTCGCGCCCCGGCGGGTCGGTGCGGAAGTTGCCATTGTTGTCGTGGGTCTGCTGGTAGACTTGGTTGAGGTTGTCCTGTGCGTTTCGCAGTGCGTTGGCGGCTTGGTCAATCGCAATCTGGGCCTGCTGCTTCTGCGAGGCGTAGTTGGCCTTTACGCCGTCGAGATTGTTCTGCGCTTGCGTCACCTTCGATTGGGCCGCGCTGAGTTGGTCGGCGGTCGCCCCCGCCTTCACCTTGTCGTACTGCGCTTGGGCGGCATCGAGGGCGGCTTGGGCGGCCTGTATGTCCGAGGGGTTAGCGGGCTGCTTGAGGGCATCGAGCTTGGCTTGGGCTTGACGCACGGTCGCTTCGGCGGCGGCGATGTCCTGCGTGGTCGCCCCTAGCTTCACCTTGGCAAGGTTGGCCTTCGCTTGGTCAACCTGCGCTTGGGCGGCGGCCACATCTTGGGGGGTGCCGGGGCCGGACTTGACCTTGGCTAGCTGGGCCTTCGCCGAGTCAAGTGCGGCTTGGGCGTTGGCGATGTCCTTCGCGCTTGGCCCCACCTGTAGCTTGGCAAGGTTGGCTTGGGCCTGCTTCAGGTTCGCTTCTGCCTGCTGCACCTGCAAGCTGAGGTCACGAGTATCGAGTTGGGCCAGCTTCTGCCCCTTCTCTACCGCATCACCGTTCTTTACCATTATATCGGTGATTTGCCCAGCGGTCTGGAAGGTGAGGGCCACATCCGCGTTGGGTTGCACGCTGCCGCTGCTGTTCACCGAGGCGACGAGGTCGGCGCGACGTACCGCTTCGACATTGTAGGTGGGGGCGGTGGCCTTGCCAATACCCAGCGGGTTGAGGACTATCCCCAGCCCGATGACGACCAAAATAGCGATGAGCCACGCCCATCGGTTTCGCAATATAGACATCTTTCCTCCTGCCTGTGGCTGGCTAATCTCAGTTCACCTCATTATAACCGATTGTGATAAAAATCGCATGGTACATATGGGCCATCACCCCCTCGGATTATGAACCGGGGGTTAGGCGATTGTGAACAAGTGTTAAACTAGGCTAAGGGGAGCAGAGTTTCATCGGAGCGTTGGGTGGGGTGGCCCGCGGGGTAGAAGCACGCGCCCAGCAGGTGGAGCAAGGCCACCCCTAGCATCAGCAGGTAGACGAGGGTCAACGCTCCGGCCAACGCCCCTTGCAAGCTGCCGAGTAGGGCGGGGTCGAGCGTGCCCCGCTTGGTCGGGTCGAGCAAATCGTTGGCCCCTGCCAACCCGTTTAGCTGCGCGGCGAATTGGGGTTGGGAGGTGGCTAGCTGGCTGATGCGGCTACCCAGCGCGGCGTTGAGGGCGATACCGAGGGCGGCCACCCCAATCGTCCCCCCCATGTTCTGGGCAAACTGAATCAGGGCGGTGACTACCCCGCGCTGCTCGTAGCTGACGCTATCCTGCACCGAAATCAGTAGCGCGATGTTGGAGAGGCCGAGGCCGA
>JBBSEE010000157.1:0-6417 GCA_038239995.1 Chloroflexia bacterium
AGGGGCAACTCGGCTTCGCCTTGCAGGATGTCTACCTTGCCGCAGCCCTAACCGGCATTGACCGCGACCCAGTGGCGATTAAGAGCGCGAACGAGCGGGCGGCGCGGGAGGGGCGGGCCGCTAAGTTCGTGGCGGGCGATGTGCAGCAGAGCTTGCCCGCTGGCGACTACGACCTCGCCTTCGTCTGCCTGCTGCTGATGCACACCCAACAGCCAGCGGCGGTGCTGCGGAACGCTTATGCGGTGATGAAGCCGGGGGCGACCTTGTGGATTATTGATGCCACCGAGGGGATGGGCGGCAGCGGCGACGACAGCGTGGGCGACCGCCTGTTCAAACTGTTCTTCGCTACCCTAGAGCGGATTGGGGCGCACCCCCACATCATGAGCGAACTGCCCACCCTGCTAGAGCAGGCTGGCTTCGCTGAGGTGGTGTTCCATAGTGGCGCGGCCAGCGACCCCTTCGCTACCAATAAGCCTGCCGAACGGCTACAGGTCAACGCCGCCGGTTTGGGGGCGATCTACAACGCCCGCCAAGCCATCGCCCAAGTGAATGGGTTGCCAGTAAGTCAAGTGGAGCGGATGTTTGCTGACCTCGCCAACTCCCTCGTGGCCGACCCCAATTTGCCGATGCCGCAGGTAGTGGGAGTAGTTACCGCGCATAAGCCTGCCTAGTGTTTACGCCGAAGCCACATCATCAGGGGGGTGTTCCTCATCGTAGCTGCGCCGCTGCATCCTGCCGATGTGGTAGGGTACGCTAGTGACGACGATGCCGGGGTGGAACAGGAGTGCCCCCTTCAGCCGCAATGCGGTCTGGTTGTGCAGGATATGCTCCCACCAGCGTTGGGCCACGAACTCCGGCAGCACCACGGTAATCTGGCGGTTGGGATATTTGCGCTGGATGTCATCCACGTAGGTTACGAGCGGGCGGACGAGGGCGCGATAGGGTGATTCCAGCACCACCAGCTTGATGTCGCTATCGGTAATCAGTTGCCGCCACTTCTCCTGTAGCTCCTGCGCCTCCTCCACGCTGTCGGTTACGTGTATCGCCTGCACCTTGTTGAACACCGAGCGGGCGTAGAGCAGGGTGTTGATAGTCGCTTGGTTCAACCCGGCAATCGGCACCACCGCGAGATGGTTGATTTGCTCTGCCTCCTCCAGCACATCGGTCGGCTTCATCTCCACCGCACTCAGTTCGGTAGCCACCTTTTGGTAGTGACGATAGATGCTGCGGAACATCGCTACAATCAGGGGGATGATAATCATTACTATCCACGCCCCCTCCTTCACCTGAAAGTCGCCGACTTTGAACATCGCCTTGCCCTCGTTGCCGCCATTGAACTTGGTGATAGCGATGACGAGGAAGACCAACGCGGTCGCGCACGCGCCAATAAAGTTAACCGCCGCGCCGCGCTGCCAACCTTCCTCCTTCTCCCGCAGCCATTTTGCCACCATCCCCGCCTGCGATAGGGTGAAACTGAGGAACACGCCAATCGCGTACAGGGGGATGAGTTCATCGGTACTTGCATCGAAGATGAGGATGAGCAGACCGGCGAGTATCGCAAGGGTGAGGATGCCGGTGTTGAAGGCAAGGCGGTCGCCCCGGAATAGGAACTGGCCGGGCAAGAACTTGTCGCGGGCAAGGAACGAGGCGAGGCGGGGGAAGTCGCTGAAGGCGGTATTCGCCGCTAGCACCAATATCGCGGTCACACCCACGAAGTAGATGTAGTAGAAGACCCCGCTGCCCAGCGTGTGTCGCGCGATTTGGGAGATGACCGACTCCTGACCCTTAGTGCCGAGGATGCCGTACTGGGCGGTAAGGAAGGTGATGCCCATGAACATGAACGCCAGTATCCCCGCCATCCATGATAGGGTAATCCGTGCGTTGATGGACTCCGGCTTCTGGAAGGCGGGCACGCCATCGGAAATCGCCTCCACCCCCGTCATCGCCGAGCAACCGGCGGCGAAGGCTTGCAGCACGATGAAGATGGTCAGGTTGCCACTGGTTTGCACCGCGTAATTGGCCGCCGCTTCAGGCTGAATCGAGCCAGTGAAGAACTGGAATAGGCCGATGAAGATGGTGATGGTGATGCTGGCGATGAACAGATAGGTGGGGGCGGCGAATATCGCCCCCGACTCGCGGATGCCGCGCAGGTTGCCAATCACGATGATGGCGAGGAAGGCGAGGGCAATCTCCACCTTGAACCTATCCGCTTCGGGAATGGCGGAGACCACCTGCTGTACTCCAGACGAGATGCTCACTGCCACGGTCAGGGTATAGTCAATCATCAGCGCGGCAGCGGCGGTCAGGCCGAAGTTGACACCAAGGTTGGCCTTGCTCACGATATAGCTGCCGCCCCCTTTGGGGTAAGCGGCAATCGTCTGGCGATAGGAGAAGGCGACGATGAACAGCAGCAGGGTGATTGCCAGCGCGATATAGATGCTTGCCCCCAGCACTACCGCCGCCCCCGCGACTGCCAGTTGCCCCACAATCTGCTCAGTGGCATAGGCGACCGAGGAGAGCGCGTCGGAGGACAGCACCGCCAACGCCTTCAACTTGGTCAGCCGCTCGTGTATCGCCATGTTCGAGGCCAGCGGGCTGCCCACAAGGAAGCGGCGGATGCGCCCGAACAGGCCATGTGGCTTGGCCTCGTCGTCAACCTGTAGTACCTCACCGGGGGCGACCCGTTTTAGCTCCTGCATCCGGGGGCGGAGATACTTGATGTAGCGGTCGCCGGGGTGAACCCCCTGCACCTCGACCTCGTTCCACTCCAAATCGCGCTCTGGGGTGCCGGGGGCGACGATGGTGCGGGGGCGCGTCGTGCTGGTGGCGGTAGGACGGGCGGGGCGGGCCACCCGCCGATAGTTGCCCCCTACCATTACGTTCTCCTCGCCGCTGCCATTGGTGGGCGAGGTAGCGTCCACAAAGAAACCTACGGCGGGCTGGTTGGGGGTAGGCTGGGGGTCGGCACTGCTCTGGGGGTCGGTCTTGCCCGTTTCCTTGCTCGCTTCATTGTTGTCCATGCTCACTGCGCCTCCCTATTTCCTAGCTGCGGTAAAAAAAATATAAGCACAATCTTTGCCAACAGTGGGCGGTACATCATTGCTGCTCCTCATCACCTGCCGAGGGTAAGTATATGACCGTCCTGCCCCGCTGTCAATCACCCTATCTTGACAGCAAGCGCGGTAGTCCTATATATTTACGCCAACAAGCCAGCGAAAGGTGCAAATCAGCGATGCAAGCGATGCAATTGAGCCGCCCCCAGCCGGTGGCGCAGAATCCCCTTGCCGCCGCGAACAAGGCGTTGCAGATGCTCAAGGCGGGGCAAATCGAGGGCGCGGGGGTGCTGCGGATATGAAGCCCTTCCCCCGCCGCCGCATCGTCCCGCTGGCCGGGGGGGTGGTCGCCCTCATCGTCGCGGGCATCGCCGAGGCGATAGTGGAGAGTGGCAATCCCACCCCCATCACCATGTACCTCTATTTCTTCGCCATCGCCTGCTTCACGGTCAGCGCGTGGCCGTTGCCCCTCCAGCCATCCGACTTGCCTGCCACCCGCGTCTACCCACCTCCACCTGTCGCCACCCGCCGCCGCGCCCGCCTCATCCTCGTGGCCGGGGTAGTCGCGGGCATCGGGGCGCACATCCTCGCGGTCAAGCTGCTGCTCGACGACATTCGCTCGCTGGCGGGCGATTGGCTGTGGTTCACCAGCCTGTTGCTCCCCTTGTTGGCGGCGATTATCAGCAGCAAGGGTTTTGGCTGGCGACCGCGTTGGGGGACGGGGGTATGGCCGACCAGCTTGGCAGGCCGCCGCTGGCTGCTAGTCGCGGTCATCCTCATCCTCGTGGTGGGGGCAGCGGCGCGGCTGCTGGGCCTCGGCGACTTCCCGCACGGTGTCACCTACGACGAGGGCGACCGCTCCAGCGTGGCGGTTCAAATCATGCTGGGCTTCAACCGCAACAGCATCTTCGAGACCGGCTGGTATCACATCCCCAACCTCTACTTCTGGCTACTCAGCGGCCTGTTCCACGCCTTCGGCATCGGCATCGTGCAGGCGCGGCTGTCCAACGCTATCCCCGGCCTGATTAGCCTCGCGCTGGTGATGTGGATTGGGTTGCGGCACTTCGGCTGGCGGGTGGGGGTGATGGCGGGCACGATTATGGCTCTACTGGGGATAGCTCTACAGTTCGCGCGGCAGACCAGCGAATCGGGGCCGACCGCCACCCTCTGGTGCATCAGCGCGGCCATGTTCCTCGAAGCGGCCCGCACTGGCAAGCTGTGGGCGTGGGTGGGGGCGGGGATGAGCGGGGCGTTCGCCCTCTACTTCTACCCCAGTGGGCGGCTGTGGGCGGTGCTGGCGGGGCTATATTGCCTCTATCTGTTCGTTCATGGCTTGGGCAAGCATCGGGTCGCCATCCTCGGCGGCATCGCCCTCGCCGCGATAGTGGCGGTGATGGTAGTCACACCCTTCTTCATCCACGCCCGCGAAGACCCCGACATCGTGTCCGCGCGGGGGGCGGAAACCTCGATTTTCACCAAAGACAATGTTACCCGTCTCGGCTACTACCAGCCGGGTTGGAGTACCTTCCGCCTGCTGCAAGAGCAGTTGGTGCGCTCGGTGGGCATCTTCAATCAGTTCGAGGGGGGCGGCTACTGGCCGGTGGGCAAGCCGCTGATGTATGGCAGCCTGTCGGTACTCACCCTGCTGGGCCTCGGCTGGGTTGGCCTGCGCTGGCGCGACCCCCGCTATGTGCTGCTGGCCCTCTGGTTCTGGACTGGGTTCATCGGGGTGGTGGTCACGGTGGAGACCCCCGCAGTGCAGCGGATGGCGACCGCGGTGCCGACCATCGCCCTGCTGGGTGCGCTGACGCTGGATAGCCTAATACGCCGCGTGGAGTTCGGGGCAGCGGGCTGGCGGGCGGCGTGGGGAAGACCTGCCCGCCTCGTTGCCACCGCTGCCGCGCTTATGCTCGTGACCGTGTTGGCGGTGCAGCAGGGCCAGTTCTACTTTGTGACCAGCAACGCGCCGAACCAGTGGCCGCGCCCCATCGCCGAGGGGCGGGCTTTGAGCGAACAGCCGCGCGGCGCGTTGCTTGTGACCATCGGGCGGCAATACTTCCTCATCAACGCGGGCTGGGTGCGCTGGCTCGCCCCCGACAAGCAGCATGGCGGGGTGGCCTCACCGGACACCAACCTACCCCTGCCCCGCCTTGCCGACCGCGACCTCACCTTCATGACCTTCGCCCCGCGCTTCAACTATCTGCCTTACATCCAAGACCTCTACCCCGGCGGAGGGGCGAAAAGTTATTACCACCCCACCGAGGGCCATATGTTCGACCTCTACACCCTGCCGCAAGCGACATGGGCGGCCTCGCAGGGGGCAATCGCCACGCCGCCCAATGGGGTGAAGCAGCCGGTAGACAGCTTCGGCCTGACCCCGCCCGGCTGGCATACCTACCCCTCGCCGATGCGCTGGAGCGCGGGTCTGTACGCCCCCCGCTACTGGAACTATGCCCTCCGCATCGGCCCCGGCCCCGCCACCCTGAACATTGATGGGCAGACGGTGCTGACCGTGCCGCTGGGGAGCGCGATAATGACAGCCACCCTCAGCCTTGCGCGGGGCTATCACTACGTCGCCTACGATGGCACGCTCACCAGCCCCGGCCACGATGCCACCTTCCAATGGAGCGTGGCCCCGCCCTTCCCCGCCGCTTGGCATACCCCCCGCCGCGAGGAGTTGAGTGCGCTCCAGACCGCCCCGCGCGGCCTGTATGGCGTGGTGGACTTCGCCAACCGCCCCCAGCAGCGGCTCATCGCCAACTCGCTGCTCATCAACTCGCTGTCCAATCAGCTAGGCTCGTTCGAGAACTACACTGCCACCTTTACTGGCAAGCTGCTCGCTCCCAGAGATGGCGACTACCAGATGGAAATCTACGCTCAAGGGGGGATTGACCTACAGATTGATGGCAAGCCGGTGATACAGAGTCCGCAGACTAACGATGCGATGAAGGGCGTAGCCACCCTCACCTATGGGCCGCACACCGTCCGCTGCGTGATGCACGTGGAGGGCGACGGCGGTAGGCTAGAGTGGTCGTGGACTACCCCGGATGGAGCCTACTCGATTATCCCACCCTCCGCGCTAGTGCCTGACCCGTTGGGGGTGGGGGTTGGCCCGTCACAGGATGTCGCCGTCTACGGCGACCCTACTGACCAGCCCGCTGAGGAGCCAATGGAGTCCATCCCCTGAACGGGGGCTTAGGTTTGAGGTTTGAGGTTTGAGGTTTGAGTAAGTGATGAGTGATGAATGGTGGATGTAGGGGCGCAGATTTATCGCGCCCGCCTGCCCCGCATCCCCGCCCATCGCCTCCGTCAACCATGACGTAGGGGCGGGTTGCACTCGCCCCGATGCAACGGGTAAAGGCCA
>JBBSEE010000158.1:0-6399 GCA_038239995.1 Chloroflexia bacterium
CTGGGGAGGGAGGAGTGGAAGGCTACGGCGTGGTTACGCCCTTGTAGACAATCTGGCACATCTGGTCGCGCTGGATGTTGTTGTTGGGTCGGAAGGTGCCATCGGGGAAGCCGTTGACCACGTTCTTGAAGTGGGCGGTCTCGATGTACAGATAGAAGACGTTGGAGGGGGGCACATCGGAGTAGGTTTGACCACCACCCACCGGCGTGACCAGCGCGTAATGCGCGGCGGAGACTACCAGCTTGGTCACCTGCCCGCGCGTGATGGCGAGGTTAGGCAAGTAGCAAGGATAGACTGCCCCATTCGCGGTGCAAGTGGCGGGGTCGAAGCCGTTGAGGATGCCCGCGTGGAAGCCCGCCTCGATAAAGGCATAAGCGAAGTAGGCGGGTGGCACGTCGGTGAAGTCCTGCACGGTTGGGGTGTAGGGGGCAATCCCGAAGCCTAGCACCACTACCTTAGCGAACTGGGCGCGGGTGGCAGTGTTGTGGGGGCTGAAGTGAGTGCCGTCCGTGCCATTGACCACCCCACGGCAATACAAGTAGTGGATGGCGAAGTAGAAGGTGTTGCCGGTGATGTCCACGAAGGGGTTCGGGCAATCGGTCGGTGTGGGTGTCACCGTCGGAGTGGGGGCGTTGGCTGCCATCAGCATCTCGTTGGTAGCGGTGCCAGTCGAGGGGTTGGTGACGATGCCGCCCAGCGCGTAGAAGGCGTGGCCGTACTGCGCCTTGGCATAGTTGCGCCGTGCGGTGATGAAGTTGGCGAACGTACTCCACGTGTCGCTGGCCGGGTCATAGATGTAGCCATTGTTGATTGGCGAGGGGTTGTTAATCCGACCGCCTGCAATGACTACCTTGCCGTCAATGTCGGTGCCGGTGCCGGTGCTAAAGCCGTAGGCTTGCAAGTTGCTGTTGCTCATCGGCATCGAGGCCCGAATTGACCATGTGGGCGAAACCACCGAGGGGTCAATCCGCTCCACAATCATCTCATCGGTGAGGCTGCCCGCGCCCGCGTCTTGGCTGCCGCCGATGGCGTAGCCCTTGCCGTCCACGATGGTGCTGCCGATGTAGCCACGCGCCATACTGAGGTTGGCAGAGGTCAGTTGCGTCCAGCGCGAACCGGGGGCAGCCAACGGGTTGAACACCCATGTGCGGTTGTCCATCACGTTGTTGCCACCGCTATCGAGGCCGTAGCCGCCATACACGTACCACTTGTTGTTATAGACGAAGCTACCGCCGCCGATTTCGCCCAAACCTTCGGGGGTACGTGCGGGCCAGCGGTCGGTATCAATGGTCAAGATGGTGTCGGGGGTGCCGGGGGTGAACTCGTAGAGCATCCCCGCAAGGGTGAAGTCGCTGCTGGGACCAGTGCCACCGAGGACGAAGATGTGGCTGCCCAGCGCATCAGTCAGCACCGCCGATTGGACGTTGGACATATTGACGGTGGTGAAAGTCGCGGTCGAGGTCATCCAGTTACCGCTACTGATGTTGCGGTAGAAGATGTTGTCGCGGTAGGTAGAATTCATCCGCCCGCCGATGTAGTAGAGGGTGTTGCTGAGGACTTGAGCAGTGCCACGCAGGCGGCTTTCTGGCAAGTCGGGAGTGTAAGGCTGCCACTGGTCGCCGGGCATCGGGGTGGCGGTGGGGGTATTGGTGGGCGGTGCCGGGGTCATGGTCGGGGTATTGGTCGCCCCGCCGGGGGTATTGGTGGGGGTGGGAGTGCCGCCGCCCAACGGTGGGGTGAACTTCACCACCAAGTTGCTGTGGATTGCTCCCGCATCGAGGTAGGCGTAGTTGATGCCATCGCTGCCGGTCTGGTTTTCGATACCCACCGCGCTAGCGGTAGCACCATCCGCGCCGGGGCCGGTCATGCTCTGGTACTCGATGTAGACCTTGTTAGTGGTCTCCTCTAGCACAATCTCGAAGTTGTAATTGCCATAGTTGGGGGTGCCATAGTGAACCGCGTTCCGCCATTCGACCACGAACTTGCGGTTGGGGGCGGTGCCGGTCAAGGCGGTGTAGACGTTGCCGGGGTTGCCATCCACCACCAAATCGTCAAGCATCGCATAGATAGCGTTGTTGGGGGGAGCGAGGTTGGGTATCTGCGAACCGCCGTTGGAAACATCGGTACCGTTGAACTCGATGTAGCCGTTGCTGCCCACCCCGATGTTGCCGCTCAAGGCCTGCCCGTAATACTGGAAGGCGAAGCCGGATGGATAGGCGATAGTGGCAACCCCATCATCCGCGTTGGGCACGAAGTTGGTCACTTGGGTGGTGCCCGCGATGTAGTTGAGCGCGTCAGTGTTGGAGCAGACGTATCCGAAGGTGTCATGCTTATAAGTCGCGGTCAGGTTGACGGTGGCGTTGGGTGGCACGGTAACGTTCTGCGAAACCGGGCCGAGGCAGTTGTCATCGGGGGTAAAGACCACCTGATAGCTGCCCGCCGCTACGCCACTGAAGCTATAGCTGCCGGTTGCTTGCACGGGGGTAATTGGGGAGGAGACAATCGCCACTGTGCCGCTGATAGGCCCACTCGGTCCGTTTAGCGTACCGCCAATCGTGGCGGTGGTGGCGGTTTGCAGCACGAGGTTCTGAGTCGCGGTCATCCCCACCGTAACGTTGACGGGGCCGCCGCTGTTGCTCACGTAACCATACTTCGCGGCGGTGACGGTATAGCTGCCCGCCACCACGGTCATGGTGTAGTAGCCCTGTGCGTTGGTGGCCGCGGCGAGGGTGCTGCCGCCGCTCACGGTCACGCTTGCGCCCGCGATGCCGTTGCTGCCGCTATCGGTAATGCGACCCGTGATGTAGCCGTTCGCCGCCGTGACCGAGTTGGCCGCAGCCAGCAGGTCTACCCGACCCCAGCCATAGTTGTTGTTGGGCCGCGTACCCATCGCGGTGGTGAAGTAGGCAGTGGTGGTAAGCACATCCTTAAGCTGCTGCACGGTAAGGCCACGATTCTTCGACAGCAACACCGCAATCGAACCCGCGACGTGCGGCTGGGCCATGGAGGTGCCGCTCAGTAGGCCGTAGCTCATGCTAGTGGGGCCGACGCTGCTCAACACATTCACGCCGGGAGCAGTTACCTGCGGCTTCAGCCCGCCATCAATCGGCGAGGGACCGCGACTGCTGAAGCTGGCGATGGTGTCGTTGGTGGTGCCGGTCGCGCCCACGCCGAAGGCCTTGGAGTAGCTGGCGGGAGAACCCACCGTCCCCGACCCCGGCCCATCATTGCCGTTGGAGAAGTTGGGGAAGATACCCGCGTTAATCCATGCGTCTATCGAGGCACTGAAGAACTGGTCGTTGCCGTTGGAGCTACCCCAACTGTTGCCCACCACTTGGGGGCGGAGTTCGGGGCGGGGGTTGTTGCCGTTGTGGTCGGTGGGGGCCAGCATCCATTGACCGCAGGGTAGGATGACGAAGCTGGCCCCACTGTTCGGGTTGCTGCCAAAGATGCGGCAGGAAATCCAGTTCGCGCCGGGGGCGACCCCAATCTGCTGCGTCTGGGTGGCGTTCTCGCCCACCGTCGTGCCCAGCGTGTGGGTGCCATGGAACGATTGCGCGGACTCGTCATAAGGATAGGCGTTGTTGCCGTCCAACGAGTCCTTCCAGTTGAAGTCACTAGTACCCATCAGAGTGCCGCGCCATTGGCGAATCAGGGCCTCGTGGGTGTAGACTGCACCGGTGTCGAGGCTGCCTACCGTGATACCCTGACCGATGTAGCCTTGCGCCCACACTGCTGGCGCATTGATGCGCGATACGCCCGGCTGCACCACTTCGGGGTTGCTGGGGGCGGGCTGGGACAAGGGCGCAGCGTTGACCGCGCGGTCGTCACTCGGCTTGTAGAAGTGAACAATATCGAGCAGGCTAATCGCATCGTTGGCCGCGAGGCTGTCAATTGAGGTGGTCGTGCCTTGCACGTAGAACGAGTTGACAATCCAGAACGCCTGATAGCTCTTCACCTGCCCCATGCCCCGCAGGGCATCGAGAGTGCGGCTGACCGCCGGTTGGGTGTGCTGCGCGGTCTCAATCAGCTTGTTGTAGACGTACTCGCCCTTCTCTTTCCATTGCAGGGGACTGATATTGTTGGCGGTGTTGGCTTGTTCCTTCAGCATCACCATATAGCCGATGCTCTGCTTGTTGCTCTGCACCTGCTGCATCTGCGTGCGAAGGGCGGGGGTAATCTTCGCTTCAGTTGAGACCTTGGCGGCGGGTTGGCTGGCGGGGGCACTGCCAGTGGAGGCTGCCGCCAACTGCGGCGAGGCCGCCTGCGTCTGACCCATCCCGGCCACTAGCATCATCGCGAGGGCCACGAGAGTCAAGAGGGTATAGAACCTACGCTTAAGCATATTGCTGGTCACCTTTCTGTCTTCTACTAGGGAGTAACAGTTGGGAACGATGCCTGTGGGTAGAGCATCGGCATTGAGACAGCCTGCATCCGACTAGCTTAGACACCCCAAGGGGTAATACCTTGACCGCCACAAGTTCGCCCTTGCGGTGGGGGAAGAAGCTGAATGGCCTGATGCGTTCGCTGCCCCGCGAGTCTAGCATCATAATGCCCGATTGTCAAATTATCCGCCGCTGGTCAGTTGACCGCATAGGGTCAGCTTTATCTCCGCCAACGGTTAAACTTGACTTTCTGCGTCCCGCGCTGGCCTTCCGCGATTTGACAAATCCGTCCCGCTAAGATATACATGAGCCGACCATGATGAACAATCACCCGCCCAACCAAGCTCCACCCCCAGCCCCTCCCGATAAGAGGGGAACTAGCAAGCTGCTCATCTACGGGCTGCCCCTGCTCTTGAGCCTTACAGTGGTGGGCTGGTTGGCCTTCGGCCTCGACCCGCATGGCAGCGGGCGCGACTTGCTGCACAATGGCTGGATGCCTGCCCGACTGATACTAGCGGGCGACAACCCCTACGCCCCCGACCAAGCGCGGGTGCATCGCCTCGCCGACCCCTATCTGCTGCCCGTCGCCGCGGGTAGTACCGAGTTCAACTCTGGGGCGGAGTACAATGCCATCTATCCCTACTGGGCGATGTTGCTGCAAGTCCCCCTAGGCCTACTCGATTTTCCCGCCGCGCTCATTGTCTGGACGCTGCTATCCGGCTTGCTCCTGCTGGTCGGTCTCTATCTATCGCTGGAGGCGGCAAGGTGGAGAGCAGGGCTGGTGTTCGCGCCGTTGCTGTGGGCGGCCAGTCTGCTGCTGCTCGGGCTGGCCGCGCTGTTCTACGTACCCACCCTGTTGCACTTCAGCCTCGGCCAATACTCGATTATCATCTTTGCCCTGCTGGCGGTAATATATGCCCGCCCCCACGCTAATCTGCTCGCCCCCCTTGCCCTAGCCTTGACCTCGATGAAGCCGCAACTTTCGGGGCTGGTGGGGGCAGTCATCCTGCTCGGTTGGCTAGCTGCGCGTGATTGGCGCAAGCTGGTCGTCGCCCTAAGCAGCATCGCCACCCTCTATCTCGTTCCCGCTATCTTCGTCCCCTCCGCCTTCAGTGGCTGGTTCAGCGTCAATTTCGTGGCTCAGAAGCAGGCCACTCGTCTCGCTCCCGCCTCTTCGTCGTGGTGGGGGCTAGCCTACACATGGGTGGGTGCATGGTGGGTGCCAGTCGCCGCCCTGCTGTCGCTACTCACCCTCGCGCTGCTGTGGCAACCCCTACAGTGGGCGATTAAAGCGAGGGACACCAGCGCAGTCCTACCCCTCACCATCATCGTCACTCTGCTGGTCACACCCTACACCATCGGCTACGACGAGGTGCTGCTGCTGCTGCCCTTCGCGCACTTGTGGATGCTGACCCAACGCAGCGAGAGTGGGGCGGCCCGCTTGTTGCGCTACGCCCTGTTGCTGTGGCTGACCCTGCTGCCGCTGCTTCAGGTGCAACTGGTAGACCTCGCGCAGGGCAACTATGTGCGGATTATCCAGACCCTCGCCTTGCTGGGCTTGTACTACCCGATTACCGCCTTGCGCAACGAGCCCTCCGAGGAGCTAGCAACCGCTGATGAATGAAGATATACCCCTATCGGACACGCAAGGTCCTAATCCCGCCACCCTCCCACCCCCAGCCCCTCCCAGCGGGAGGGGAGTTATTTACCCTCCCGCCGGGAGGGGAGTTAGCGGGCTGCTCACCTATGGGTTGCCCCTGTTGCTGAACATGGCCGTCGTGGTGTGGCTGGCTCTGTCGCTCGACCCCCATATACATGGGCACGACTTCCTAGAAAACGGCTGGTTGCCCGCCCGCATCATCCTCGACGGGGACAATCCCTATCGCCCCGACCAAGCGCGGGTGCATCGCCTCGCCGACCCCTATCTGCTGCCCGTCGCCGCGGGTAGTACCGAGTTCAACTCTGGGGCGGAGTACAATGCCATCTATCCCTACTGGGTGTTCCTGCTGCAAAC
>JBBSEE010000159.1:0-6377 GCA_038239995.1 Chloroflexia bacterium
GAGCTCGAGGAGGAGCGGCGGCTCGCCTACGTGGGCATCACCCGCGCGATGGAGCGGCTGTATCTGCTCTACACCTTCAAGCGCACCCTGTACGGCAACACCCAGATGAGCCGCCCCTCCCGCTTCCTGCTGGACATCCCCCGCGAGTTGCTGAAGGGCAGCATCCGGGTTGACCGCCGCGACGATGAGTGGAGCAGCGACGATTACGCTGCTGGCGACCGCCCCGACATTCAGATTGCGGCGCGGAACAGCGGCAATTCTGGCAGCCGCCCGCCCAGCCGCCCCTCGACCAGCAATGTGAAGCGCAGCGGCACGCACAATATCGGCAACGGCAACTATCGCACCCCCAACGGGCGGAGCAGCTACCAGAACGAGCGGGCGGCGCAGGCGGGGCAACGCCTTCCCCCCAGCGTGTCCACTTTCAAGAGCCAGCCGCGCCAGCCAGCCGCGCCGGGCGAAGCTCAATTCAGAGCGGGGATGAAGGTCAACCACCCTAGCTTCGGCGAGGGCATCGTGGTCAGCAGCAAGGTGGCGGGGGCAGACGAAGAAGTGACCGTCGCGTTCGTGGGCAAGGGGGTGAAGCGGCTACTCGCCAGCCTTGCCAACCTCGAACGTCTCTAGCTCACCGCGATATGTCGTACAAACCGTGTGCTTGCCCGATTTGGTCCAATGGTAGTAGAAGATTGACGAGGCTGGGCTTATCGCGATATGTCAGCCATGTTGTGCCGACGCACAATTTGGTCCCTACGTTGTAGCTGGATGATGTGGGCCAATGTTGCATGGTGATATGTCTGCCATATTGTGCCGACGCACAATTTGGTCCCTACGTAGTAGCGGAGATTAAGTTTAGGTTATGCACACGTACCGTAACAACCGCACCAGAAAGGATGGCTAATTATGTCCGACGAACCAAGCGAGCATCAATTGCAGGCGGCAGAGCCGCCCATCTCCCCGTTCGAGCAGATTCGCCATGTGGATGAAGAAGGTCACGAATACTGGTCAGCGAGAGACTTGGGCGAGGTGCTAGGCTACAAGACCGACTACCGCAACTTTAGGCGGGTAATTGATAAGGCAATACTCGCCTGTGAGAACAGCGGGCAAGATGCCTCCGACCACTTTGCGGAAGCGAGCAAGCGAGTAGAGCTAGGCTCCGGGGCGAAACGCAGCGTCGAGGATGTGCATCTGTCGCGCTACGCCTGCTATCTGGTGGTGCAGAACGCCGACCCCAGCAAGGAGATTGTCGCGCTGGGCCAAACCTACTTTGCGGTGCAGACCCGCCGTGCCGAGCAGATGGATGAGCTAGCCGCCCTCAGCGAAGACCAGCAGCGGCTCTATCTGCGCGGGCAACTGGCCGACCACAACAAGCAGTTGGCACAGACGGCCAACCAAGCCGGGGTGATTGAACCCGCCGACTTCGTGGTGTTCCAAGACCATGGCTACATGGGGCTGTACGGCGGGCTACGCAACCGCGACATCCACACCCGCAAGCAACTGAAGCGCAGCCAGCACATCCTCGACCACATGGGCAGCACCGAACTGGCCGCCAACCTGTTCCGCGCCACCCAAGCCGAGGAGAAGCTACGCCGCGAGGGGATTAGGAACAAGCAGCGGGCCAATCGCACCCACTACGAGGTGGGCCAAGAGGTGAGAGCCACGATTGAGCGCATCGGCGGCACCATGCCCGAAGAATTGCCCACCCCCGATGCCAGCATCCAGCAGTTGCAACGCCGCGAGGGCAAGCGGCTGAAGGGCGAGGCCCAAGCCCCACTCTTGCCAGAAGCGGCAGAAGCCGATACAATCTAACCAACCAAAGGTACGCGCGGGCAACGTCGCCTGCGCGGGAGTTAGTCTAACCTCAGTGTTCTAGTTTTATCAGATAGGGAAAGGAGCAACACAGAGTGACGGCCACACTAACCGACCAACCCACCGCGGCAAAGGGGCAGCACAAGTGGGTCTACCTATTCGACGAGGGCAACGCGGGGATGAAGGACCTGCTGGGGGGCAAGGGTGCGGGTCTGGCAGAGATGAGCAACGCGGGGCTGCCGGTGCCGCCGGGGTTCACCATCACCACCGAAGCCTGCAACAGCTATTACGACCACAACAAGCAATTCCCCCCCGCGATGTGGGAGCAGACTATCGCCGCCCTGCACACCGTCGAGCAAGAGGCGGGCAAGAAGTTCGGCGACCCCGACAACCCCCTGCTGGTCAGCGTGCGAAGCGGTTCGCGGGTGAGTATGCCGGGGATGATGGACACCGTGCTGAACCTCGGCCTCAACCCCGACACCCTCAAGGGGCTGATTAAGCTAACCGGCAACGAACGGTTCGGCTACGATGCCTATCGCCGCTTCATCCAGATGTTTGGCAAGATTGTGCTAGGCATTGATGCGGCCAAGTTTGAACACATCCTCGAAACCAAGAAGCAGCAGATGGCGGCCAAGGCGGACACCGACCTGACCGCCGCCGATTTGCAGGATGTGGTCAAGCAATACAAGGCGTTGGTCAAGCAGGAGACGGGCCGCGACTTCCCCGACGACCCCACCGACCAACTGCGGCTCGCCATCGAAGCGGTGTTCGCTAGCTGGAACAACAAGCGAGCGATTGACTACCGCAAGTTCAACGGTATCCCCGACACCTATGGCACCGCCGTGAATATCGTCGCCATGGTGTTCGGCAACATGGGCGAGGACAGCGGCACCGGCGTAGCCTTCACCCGCGACCCCAACACCGGGGAGAATGTGCTGTACGCCGAATACCTTACCAACGCGCAGGGCGAGGATGTGGTCGCCGGTATCCGTACCCCCCAGAAGATACAAGAGCTAGAGCGACAGATGCCCGCGGTGTACCACCAGTTCGCCGACATCGCCACCAAGCTAGAGCAGCACTACCGCGACGCGCAGGATTTGGAGTTCACCGTGGAGCGCGGCAAGCTGTATATGCTGCAAACCCGCAGCGCGAAACGTACCGGCGTGGCCGCAGTCAAAATCGCCGTGGATATGGCGAACGAGGGGCTGATTAGCAAGGAAGAGGCGGTGCAGCGGGTCGAGCCGAACCAGATTTACCAACTGCTGCTCCCCCGCCTCGACCCCAAAGAGGTAGCGAAGGCGCATCAGAACGGCCAATTCCTGACCAAAGGATTGAACGCCAGCCCCGGCGCGGCCAGTGGGGTGGCGGTCTTCGATGCCGACAGCGCGGCGGAGCGGGGCGCGGGGGGCGAGAAGGTCATCCTCGTTCGCCCCGAAACCAACCCCGACGATGTGCATGGCATGATTGGGGCACAAGGAGTGCTGACCGCACGGGGCGGGGCCACCAGCCATGCCGCGGTGGTCGCGCGGGGGATGGGCAAACCCTGCGTGGCCGGGGCGGAGGACATCAAGGTTGACCCCGAAGGTCGCAGCTTCAGCGTGGGCGGCGTGACCGTGCGCGAGGGCGACCAGATTACCATGGACGGCACCACCGGCGAGGTGTTCAAGGGCCAGATTGCGGTGATTGACGCGCAGTTTGATGAGGAGAGCGAACTGGCCCAACTGCTGCGCTGGGCAGACAGCATCCGCGTGCTGGGGGTGTGGGCCAACGCCGACTACCCGCGCGATGCCGAGCGGGCGGTCATGTTTGGGGCGGAGGGGATTGGCCTCTGCCGCACCGAGCATATGTTCTTCGAGGAGGAGCGGCTGCCCATCGTCCGCCAGATGATACTCGCCGCCGCCCCCGCCACCGCGCTGGACAACGCCATTGCCCGCGCCCAAGCCGAGCTAGACAAAGCCGACGAGGGCAAGCGTGAGGCCGCCCAGCAGAAACTCAATGAGTTGAAGATAAACGCGGGCAACGCTACCGAGTACAACTCCTACTACGACGCGCTTGCCAAGCTACAAACCTTCCAAGAGAGCGACTTCTACGGCATCCTCAAGGCGATGGTGGGCAAGCCGGTGGTCATTCGCCTGCTCGACCCCCCCCTGCACGAGTTCTTGCCCAGCTACGACGAATTGCTGGTGGAACAGACCGAGCTAAGGCTGGGCCGCAAGCATGGCAAGCGGCAGGACGAGGTCAACCGCCTGCTCAAGCTGGTGGAGGGGCTGAAGGAGCAGAACCCCATGCTCGGCCTGCGCGGCTGTCGCCTCGACATCCTCTACCCCGCCATCTACGAGATGCAGGTGCGGGCGATTATGCGGGCGGCGGTGCAACTGACCAAGGAAGGGGTGGATGTGCGCCCCGAAATCATGATACCCCTTGTTGGCACCGCCAAGGAGCTACAGATTGTCCGCGAGCAACTGACCCCGATTTGCGATGAGATACTCAAGGACGCAGCGGTGAAGCTGACCTACAAGTTCGGCACTATGATTGAGATACCCCGCGCCGCGCTGGTGGCGGGCGAAATCGCCGAGTACGCCGAGTTCTTCAGCTTCGGCACCAACGACCTCACCCAAATGACCTTCGGCTACAGCCGCGACGACGCGGAGGGCAAGTTCCTGCTCCAATATGTGGACCGCGGCATCCTGCCCGTCAACCCCTTCCAGACCCTCGACCGCAAGGGGGTGGGGGTGCTGGTGAAGATGGCAACCGAGAGTGGCCGCGCTGCCCGCCCCGGCCTGAAGGTAGGTATCTGCGGCGAACACGGCGGCGACCCCAACTCCATCGAGTTCTGCCACATGGTGGGCCTCAACTACGTAAGTTGCAGCCCCTTCCGCGTCCCTATCGCCCGTCTCGCCGCCGCCCAAGCAGTGCTGGCTAGCGTAGAACGTGACAAGTAGCCCAAGCCACAATCCCCTCTCCCCGCTTAAAGGCAAAAAGCCCCCAGCGGGGGTTGGGGGAGAAATCTCGAACCGCTTCTAATCTAAGCCCCCAGCGGGGGTTGGGGGAGAAATCTTGAAGCTGCGACAATGCCGAAGAACAGCTAGCGGATTGGGCCAACGGATTCGTAAAAACGGATAAACGGATTGGGCCAACGGACTGTTCAACGGACAACCGGACAACCGGACGTAGGTGCGGGCGGCTGCCCGCCTAGGTGAAGCGCATCAGCGCTAATCGCAACTGTCAACATTGGCGTAGGGGTTTGCACCCGCCCATAAGCATCAAGCTAAGAATAAGGTTGGGAACTTACAGGGGGTCTGGGGGGAAGCCCCCAGAGGTTGTGTGGCACCAATGCCGGGGTTAAGCAGCCACACCGCCATCGCTACAACCCCTAACATTATGTTTATGAGCGGCATTACGGGTTGTATCAGCTGGGGGCTTACCCCCAGACCCCCTGAATCATCGCTGGCTTTCTTAGCTTGATGTTTATGGGGCACATGGCTATCGCCCCGATGAAGCCGATAAAGGCAGCCAACGGATGCGGTTCAACGAAGCAACGGTTGTAGGAGCGCAGATTTATCGCGCCCTGCCGCCCAGCGACAAGGCCAATCGTAACTACCAACCATGATGTAGGGGCGCATGGCATACGCCCTGGCGCGGAAAACGGAACGGCCAACAAACCGTTCAGCGGACAAACGGACAAACGGGCGTAGGGGCGCAGATTTATCGCGCCCTGCCGCCCGACCACAAGGACAACCATGCAACCACTCGCCCAGACCCCCAATCCACCCGCCGCTCCGCCCCGCCGCAACGCCCTGCTGCTCGGCATCCTCGGCCTCGTGCTGATTATCGGCGGCATCTACTCGATTTGGCTGGGCTTCACCAACCTACCATGGGGGCTGTTCAGCGTGCTAATCGCGCTGGCCGCCTTTGTGGTCGGCTTGTATCTGCTGATGGTGTTTGCCCCGGTTGCGCTAGTGGCGCGGCGCGATGTTGCAGCGGCGACCTCGACCGCCCCCACCAACCCCGATGTGGTCAAGCTAGTCAAGCAACTAGAGCAAGCGGGCTTCTACAAGTACGCCGACGCATGGATGGTGGACGAACTACGCCGCGAGGCCGAGCATAACGGCTACCTCTACCACCAACTGTCCAAGCGCATCTACGAGGCGAATAGCGAACAACTGGCCGAGCGCGGGGTGCGCCAGTTCGTCTCCGGCCTTAGCGATTTCCTGCGCGGGCAAGGGGTGAAGATTGCTAGCTTCGACGAGGATTATGGCGACGGCTACACGGTCACGGTCAATGGCAAGGGTTATCTGATATGCACCGCCGAGGAGCTAGCCCAAGCGCAGAGGGGCAGCAAGAAGCTGGCGGATAGGGGCGGTCTCGCCTATCTTACCGTCAGCCGCACCCTTGCGCTGCTCAACGAACTGCTGGCCGCCACCAAGTCGGACGAACGCGCCTATCTGTTGCAAGGCGACGACGAGGAGTGGGCCTTGTTCCTCACCCCCAAGCTCTACGGTCTCCTCAGCGGCAGCAAGGCGATGGCCGAGGACAAGAAGCCGCTGGCCGTGGACAAAGCGGAGGTCAGCCTA
>JBBSEE010000160.1:0-6336 GCA_038239995.1 Chloroflexia bacterium
AGGCGGGGGCTGACCTGTTCGCCCGTAGCGCGGCGCAGGCGGTGGTGGGGCATGGCCGCTTCGATGTTGCCCTCAGCGGGGGCAGCACCCCCAAAGAGATGTTCGAGTTGCTCACCGCCCCACCGTATGCCACCCAGATTAACTGGCAACTCGTTCACTTCTTCTGGAGCGATGAGCGGTTCGTCCCCCCACATCACCCTGATAGCAACTATGGGGTCGCCAACGACTTGCTGCTGGCACGGGTAGGCGTGCCGCCCGCGAATGTGCATCGCTACGTCACCGAGGAGAGCAGCCCCGAACAGGTTGCCGCCGCTTACGCACAGGAGCTTATCCACCACTTCGGGCTGAAAGAGGGTGAACTGCCCCGCTTCGACCTCGTGCTGCTGGGGCTGGGGCCGGACGCACACACCGCCTCGCTGTTCCCCCATACCGCCGCCTTGCAGGTCAATGACAAGCTCGTGGTCGCCAACTATGTGGCGAAGCTGGCCGCCCATCGCCTGACTCTGACCTCGTCGGTGATTAACGCCGCCGCGCTGGTTGCCTTCATGGTGGGGGGGGAGGACAAGGCCGAGGCTTTGGCCCACGTGCTGGCCGGGGCGCACGACCCCGACAACTACCCCGCCCAGCTTGTCGCCCCCCTGCATGGCAAATTGTATTGGCTGATAGACGAAGCCGCCGCCGCCCAGCTTTCCCCCAAGTGAGGCCCATGTCCAACCCGCTAGATATGACTGAGCAGTACAAGGTGGCCGCGGTCATGGCCGCCCTACCCCTGATTGCGGACGGCATGACGCTGGGTTTGGGCACGGGCACCACCGCGCGATTGCTGCTCCCCGCCCTCGCCACCCGCATCGCCACCGAACACCTCCGCCTCGTCTGCGTGCCGACCAGCGAACAGACCGCCCAACTAGCCGCCCGCCTGAACATCCCGATTACCACCCTTGAGCAGCAACCCCACCTAGACTTGACCATAGACGGGGCGGACGAAATCCAGCCCGCTAGCCTCGACCTAATCAAGGGGCGGGGCGGCGCGTTGCTGCGGGAGAAGATTGTGGCCCTCTCCAGCGACCGTGTGGTCATCGTCGCCGACCAGTCCAAGCTAGTGCATAAGCTGGGCGAACATCAGCCCCTGCCGGTTGAGGTCATCCCTTTCGGCTGGCGGCGGGCGGCGAGCAAGCTAGAGCAGCTAGGCTGCACGTGGCGACTGCGCCCCATCGTAACCGACACCGAGCCGTACCGCACCGATAGCGGCAACTATATCCTCGACTGCCATTTCCCCGACATCAACGACCCCGCCGCCTTGCAGCTAGCCATCAAGCAGATTACCGGCGTGGTGGAGAGCGGCCTGTTTACCGCCATCGCCCAGCTCGCCCTCGTCGCAGGCCCGGCTGGGGTGCAGCGGCTAGAGAAACGGTGATGAATGGTGAATGGTGAATGGTGAATGGTGAATGGTGAATGCAAGGCCGAAGCGCATCCACCTAAAGCCTCTCCCAGCGGGAGAGGTTGGTGAGGGAGAAGTTCGCCACCCATCAACGCGCATCGGAACAACGCACCATCACATAGGGGCGGGCTGCACTCGCCCAATCGAAGCACATAAACCTAAAGCCTCTCCCAGCGGGAAATCCCCTTGTGGGGTTCCCTGTGGGTAGGTTTGGTGAGGGATAAGCTCGCCCCGCAAAAACGCGCATCGCAACTACGCTCAACCCGCCAATGGACAGCCAGCACATATGATGGGGGGCGCATCCCTTGAGATGCGCCCCCCATTCTTGATTCTTGATTCTACCTTCTACTTTCCCCTAACTGATGGGTGATAGAGCGGTATAGCGTCTTACTCAACTGGGCGCGGGTGAGGTTGTTGTTGGGGCCGAACAAGCCACCACCGAGACCATCAACGATGTGAAGCGAGACAGCGGTTTCGATGTACAGATAGAACGAGTTGCTGGGCGGCACATCGGTAAAGGTCTGCCCGCCGGGGGTGACTAGGGTCCAGCCCCACGCCTTGACCACGAAGCGAGTATGCTGCCCGCGCGTAACGAAGGCATTGGGCAAGAAGCAGGGATACTGCGCCCCCGCCGCTTGGCACTGCGCTTGGGTGAAGCCGCCCACGATATTGGCCGCATAGGCGGTTTCGATGTACTGGTAGGCCCAGTAGCTGGTCGGCACGTCGGTGAAGTGGGGGGTGGCAGGGGTGACGATACTGAGGCCCCGCGCCTTGACCACCATACGGGCGAATTGGGCGCGGGTGGCCGTGCCATCTGGCTGGAAGTGGGTGCCGTCAATCCCGCTCACGACATGGGCGCAGTAGACGTATAGGATGTAGTTGTAAGCCCAATAACTGCCCGGCACGTCCACGAAGGGCATCGCGCAGAGGGTATTAGTGGGGCCGCCGGGGGTCACGCTAGGCGTGGGCGTGTTGGTGGTGCTGAAGGGGGTTTGCGTGTTGGTGGGCGAAAGGGTGGGGCCGCTCTGGGTCGGGGTGGGAGTGATGGTCAGGGTGGGGCCGCCGGGGGTAATCGTGGGGGTAGGCTGACCGAGCAGCAACTGCACGTTAGCGGGGCCGATGTAGCCATAGTGGTCAATCATCGAGACCCGCCAGTAGACATCGCTAGTCACCGGATAGCGACAGCCGCCCACGTCGTTGTAGTTGATGTAGCTGGCGTTGACCGTGTCCACAGCGAAGTAGTTGTTGTTGAAGTTCACGTCGGAGGCGGTCTCTAGGCGATAGGCGTATATACCGCTCAGTTCAGTGGGGCTGCCGGGGGCGTTGAAGGCGGGCCACGTGAAGCGAAGGTTGCAGCTTCCCAGCCGCGTGGCGTTGCCGCTACTCACGTTGACGATAGGGTATTGCTTGGTGTAGGTAATCGGCCCCGTCCAATCGCTGACTGCCCCGCTGTTGGCGAGGTTGGTACGCACGCGGTAGAAGTAAGTGCCGTTATTGTAGCCCACGTTCTGCGGGGTCCAGCTGATGTTGGCGGTGGTCACATCCTCGATGACATTGTTGAAGCTACTGCTGGCACTGGTCTGCAACTCGTAGCTGGCCGCCCCCACCACGGGGTTGGGTGAAGGCTGCAACACCGCATCCCATGCGTAGGTAGGGCTATGATTGATCGGCGAGGGGTCGGTGGTGCGAAGATTGGTCGGCTTAGGGATGACCACTTGGAAGGGAGCTTGCGGGCTGGGCGGGATGTAGCTGTATTGGTTGAGGTCGGGGTAGTAGGTCTCCGAGGCTCGCAGCCGATAATAATAGTTCTGCTGGCGATAATCAATCACCGGCGTATAGCTGGTGTTACGGGTGATGAAGTTGTCGTAGGTGCTATTGTAAGCGGGGTCGTTGGCAATATCTAGCTGGTAGCTCAACACCCCCTCGATACGCGGCCATGTGAAGGTGGGCACACCGCTGTTCAGGCTCACGGTTGGTGCGCCGACGCGGATGTTCACCTTGTTGAAGCGGTTCGGTTTGCTCCACGAGCCGGGCACGGTGCAAGGGTTGGAGTTGGTGCGGCAGAAGCGCACTCGCCAGTAGAAGGTGTTGGACGGCCATGCGAGGAGGAAGTTGACACCGCCGTTGGCCCCGCCCGCAATCCCGCCGATGATGTAGGGATAAGCCGGGCCGCCGGTGGTAGTGTCGTAGACACGGTCGGGGAAGGCGAACTGACCGGGCGGGCGGGTGGTGAAGGCGCGGTCTAGCGCGAAGTCGGCATCGAAGCCATAGGCATAAGTGGGGCCGGGGATGTACCAACTCAGCGACGAGTTGTATAGCACTGACAGGCTGTTCGAGGTGTCCACCCCGTTGCCGTTGTAGTCGGTGTTGAAGGGATAGGCAGGGTTGGGGTGGTCGCTGGTGGAGCGGAACTCGCCCAGCGTACCGGAGCTAACCCCCGCGCTGTCGTCGGGGACGGTATCCTGTAGGGTGCCGCCAGTATTGGTGGTGTACGGTTCGATACCAATCAGGGTGGGGTCGCCGGTGGACACCAGCGGGTCAGCGAAGCCGCGATAGGACAACACCGAGCCGGTGGGTATCTCCACCTCCACGTAGCCGCTGGTGGGAGTGTATGCCCCGCCCGCACTGATGATGTCAATCACGCTGGGGTCGTAGCCATTGGAGCTTTGATTCCATGCGTACATCTGAGGATTGCTCCAAGAGCCGTTGGCAAGGTGGCTGAACTTGACCACATATTCGGGGCGGAACTCGTTGGCATAGTGGATGGCGGTGTGAACCGGGTCGTAGGACGCGCCGGAGCCAGTGGTGGGGTTGCCATTCGAGTCGAGCAGGTAGTAGTCGAGGTTGATAGGGATGCTGTAGTCCACCTGCGTGCCCGTCTGGGAGGAGATGCTGAGGCCAAACTTGTAGGAGCCACTCCCTTTGGTCACGTAAGCGGCGTTGAGGTCGTAAGCGTTGGGGTTGACCGTGCCCGTGGCAACCGTGCTGCCGGGGACGGTGCGGATGTTGGCCTGCTCGGTAAAGGGTACATAGTTGAAGATATGTAGGCGGTTGGGGTTCGAGCTAGTGAGCAGGGTGTTGCCATTGTAGGCTTGGACCCGCCAGTAGTATAGTTCGGGGTTGAGCCGCGCCCGCAAGGTGGTAGCGGTGAAGGCGGTGTCCACCGACTGCACGATATTGCTGAAGGCGGAGTCGGTGGCAATTTGTAGCTTATACTTGTTCGCCCCCTGCCACGGGAACCAGCGGAACACCGGGTTCATGGCTACGTAATCTTGCAGGTCGGCGGGGTCTTGCAGCCAGTTGGTGGCGGTCAGGGGGGCGGGAGGCACATCCAGCGCAGCGTTGACCCGCACCGCCCACGTCTGGCTAGCGGCGGGCTGGGGGCCGCTGGGGACTTGGGGCTGCACCCGCCAGTAGTAGATTGTACTGGGGCTGAAGTTGAAGCCCGTGCCGCTGTTGTCGCTCAGGTTGGGGCTGAAGTTGGGCTGGGTGGTGTTCGCTTGCAGCAGGGTATCAGTCATGTTGATGGTCGAGCCGAGGGTGAAGACGTAGTTGGTGGCCGTGGTCACTTGCTGCCACTGGAACACCGGCACCGCCACGCTGGTGGTGATGGGGCGGTCGAAGCGGGAGTCGGGATTGTAGGCGTAGGGGGGGTAGAAAAGGTTGGCGGCAGACGATTGGTTGAGGCCGCCGCTCGCCGTGTCAAACTTGAAGCTGAACACGCCACTAGTCGCCCCCGTCACATTATCCGCCCCGTAGACGATCACCCGCCAGTAATAGAGGTTGTTGTCAATTTGCGGCGGGGTAATGATGTAGCTGGTGGCCGAGGTTCGTACATCTACCACTAGGGGGGTAAAGGAAGGGGTACGAGCGATTTGCAGTTCATAATCGCGGGCATCGGGCACCGCGGTCCACTGAAAGTAGGGATAGGTGACATGGAAGTAGAGGTTGTTGGGGGTGAGTAGGGTAGGCTGCAACTGATTCCACACCATCCGGAAGGTGAAGGGAGCGGAGTAGGTGCCTAGCACGTTACGCGAGTCATAGGCTGCCACCCGCCAGTACCAGTTGCTATCGTTGCTCAATTGATTGGGCGGGGTGAAGCTGGTGTATGCCGTATCTATAACCGTGGGATTGCTAAAGCCGGGGCTGGTATCATATTGAAGCAAGTAATGAGTCGCGCCCTTCACCGCCGTCCACGACATTTGGGGGACGAAGATAAGCTGGCTGTTGTTGGCCGGGGCGAGCAGGACAGGGATGGCGATGTTGCCATAGTTGAAGGAGCGCACATCGCTGCGGATACCGTCGTGGCTGCCATAGTCGAGCGGATATACACACCAGTAGTAGGTGCCGGGGGCGAGACGAATGGGCAGGTTGTACTCCACCTCCGAGGTGGTGTACTCCGGCTGCACGATGGTGTTGCAACTGGAATCGGTGGCAATCCGCAAGCGGTAGAGGTGTCCCCCTGGCACCGGCGACCAACTGAAGGCCGGGTGTTCGAGGAAGCTGAGGGAAGCCCCGTCCGCTGGGCTTTGCAGGGCAGGCTTGTCGGTCCAGTTGCGGTGGAAGTTGAACGGTGCGCTCCATGGCCCATTGTTGCAGCTAGTATCGCAGGCCCGCACCCGCCAGTAGGTAGTGCCCTGATTGGGGAAATAGGTCACATCCGCAAGGGTGGGGGTGTGATATAGAGCGAGGGTGGTAATATCATAGGGTTGGCCGCCGAAGCCGGGGTCGGTACTGACCTGCAATTCATAGTATAGGGCACTGCCAACCGATGACCATTGGAAGGTGGGCACTGCGAGGGGGGGCGAGTTGGTGGTGTCGATGTTGCTGCCATTAGCCGGGCTGACAAGGGTGGGGGTGCCGAGGTGGGGGGCGTTGGGCCGCGCAAGGGCGGCGGG
>JBBSEE010000161.1:0-6332 GCA_038239995.1 Chloroflexia bacterium
ACCCACCCCTATCAGCCCACCCGCCACTAGCGCGTGGCTAGTCGCCAGTAGCACGCACTTCACCTTCCACTACCTGCCCGGCAGCCCGGCGGAGCGCGACCTTGCCCAGCTAGAAGATTGGGCGGAGCAGGGCTTGCAAATCGTGTCGGCGAAGGCGGAGATTACCCCCAGCGTGCAGATGCAAGTCTACCTCGTGCCGCGCATCTTCTGGCAGAGCGGCGCGGCTTATGGGCACGAACTGCTGCTTGCCTACCCTGAGCGCAACTACACCTCGGTGGAACTCCCCCTCGCCTTCCAGCACGAGACTACCCACGCCCTCGCCAGCCTCATCGTCAAGGACCAGCACGTGGGCGGCTTGTTGGGCGAAGGGTTCGCGGTCTGGACTGTGGGCGGCCACTATCACCATGAGGATTTGATGGCCCTCGCCGCCACCCTCACTGCGGAGAACCAGAACTACTACATCCCCCTCACCGCCTTGCGTAGCGACTTCTACGGGGCGCAGCACGAAATCGCCTACCTCGAAGGCGGCGCGTATGATGACTGGCTGATTCAGACCTACGGTTTGGATAAGTTCAAGCGGTACTTCGACCAGCCGGACAATCCCCAGCCCATCTACGGGATGAGTAGCCAGCAGCTAGAGGACGACTGGCTGGCCGCGCTGAAGGCGACCCCGCACACGGTGGACGATGTGCGCTACGTCCAGCTACAGGTGCGCTACTACGATGTGATGCGCGTGTATGAGACCAATAAAGACCCCGATGCCCGCTACCTGCCCAATGAGCAGCCCTCGACATGGACGATGGCAATCCTCAGCCACTTCCTCGCCCCTGCCAACGCGCCGGTCAATGTGGAGCTAGAGAACAAGCTGATTGCCGCGGGCAAGGCATTGGTCAGCCATGACCTCGATACCGCCTCGGCCTTGCTCGACCAAGTGGCGGCAGCAGCGGCGAACTAGGGGGTCTATTGCCCGAAAAAGAGGCTGAACCAGCGTTGCCAGTTGGATTGGGGTGGGGCTTGGTCGGGGCTGGATGCGGGAGTGGCGGGGCGGATGCTGCTGTGTTGGCCGGGGCCGGGGGTGGCGATGTTGGGGAGGATGACCATCTGGTCGGGCTTACGCAGATTCAGCCCCTCACGGGCGGCTAGCTCCACATAATCGTCGGATTGGTAATATTGCACCTGTTCGCGCAGCCGCTCGTTGTCCTGCGTCAGGGCGGCGTTGCTCTGGTTCTGGGCCGCGACACTGGCACTGAGTTGCTGCCCATGCACCACCTCTTTAGCGAACCCCACCACGAAGTAGATGCCGATAGCGAGCAGGATGAGCATCGCAAAGCTGGCCGAGGAGCGGCGGAAACGTCGCTCAGTGGCGATAGCGATTTGATTGAACAAATGGCGAATGCGCTTAATCATCGCTAAATCTCCGCCCTACGTTGGTGCCAATCGGTGGCCTGCTCGTAGGCGTGGGCAACCTTCAGGATGGCCGCCTCACCCAAGCTCGGCCCTTGCAGATGCAGGCCAATCGGCAAGCCCTCGTCGCTGAACCCGCACGGCACGCTGATGCCGCAGATGCCCGCAAGGTTGCCGGGGATGGTGTACACGTCGTTCAGGTACATAGTCAGCGGGTCGGCAACCGCACCAATCTTGAATGCGGTCGCGGGCGTGACCGGCCCAGCAATCACATCCACCTGCGCGAAGGCGGCCTCGTAGTCGCGCTTAATCAGGGTGCGTACCTTCTGCGCCTTAAGGTAATAAGCATCGTAGTAGCCCGCGCTGAGGGCATACGTCCCCAGCATGATGCGCCGCTTCACCTCCGCGCCAAATCCTTCTTCCCGTGTCTGCAAATAGCTATCCACGATGTTGGCGGCGGGGTGCGAGTAGCCGTATTTGACCCCATCGAAGCGGGCAAGGTTCGCGCTGGCCTCGGCGGGGGCGATGATGTAGTAGGCGGCCAAGCCGTAGTCGGTGTGGGGTAGCGACACCTCGACGATATTCGCGCCGAGTTGCTCCAGCCGCTTAATCGCCGCCTCCACCGCCGCCTGCACCGCCACGTCCATACCCGCGACGAAATATTCTTTCGCCACCCCCACCCGCAGCCCGCGCAAGTCGCCGTCCAGTGGTTCGCTGTAGGCGGGTACGGGCGCGTCCAACGAGGTTGCATCACGGGGGTCGCAACCGGCAATGTGTTCCATCACGATGGCGGCATCGCGCACATCTTTGGTCAGGGGGCCGATTTGGTCTAGCGATGAGCCGAAGGCGATGAGACCGTAGCGTGACACCCGCCCGTAGCTGGGCTTCAGCCCCACGCAGCCGACGAAGGCGGCGGGCTGTCGGATGCTCCCCCCCGTGTCCGTGCCCAGCGAATATATCGCCTCTCGCGCCGCGGTAATCGCCGCCGAGCCACCCGACGAGCCGCCCGGCACGCGGCTGAGGTCCCAAGGATTATGCACCACGCCGTAGGCGGAGTTCTCGTTGGACGAACCCATGGCAAACTCGTCCATGTTCGCCTTGCCCAGCAGCACCGCTCCCGCGCTGCGTAGACGCGCCGCCACCGTCGCGCTGTAGGGGGGGATGAAGCGGCGGCGGTCGTCGCCCCCCAAGATGCGCGAACCGGCAGTGGTCGCCACCCCCTCGGTGACGATTACATCCTTGAGGGCCATCGGCACCCCGCACAGCGGTGAGGTCGCCTCGCCCGCCTTAATCGCAAGGTCGGCAGCCTCGGCCTGCTCCATCGCCTTGTGCGCGGTGATGGTGATAAAGGCGTTCAGCTTCGGCTCCAGCGCGGCGATGCGTTCGAGGCAGGCGCGGGTCAGTTCGTGGCTGGATACCTCCCGCCGCGCCAGCAACGCCGCCGCTGCGTGGATGGTCAGGTCATAAAGTTCAGTTGACATAATTATACATCAATTCTCCGATAATGCAAGTCATTACTCACCAATCGCGTCCAGCACGGTGCCGACCTTGATATAGTCGCCCTCGCGTTGGGGGGCGTTGGCTAGCACTTGCTCTAGGGGCAGGGAGGGGAGGGCGACATCGGGGCGCAGCGTGTTCTCCGCCCCGCCGCCAGTGGTGGGGGGCACATCGCTGGTGTCCAGCGCGTTCAGCATATTGATATGCTCAAGCACTGCGGATAGCTGCTCGGTCATCTGCGCCATCTCGGTATCGCTCAAGCCCAAGCGGGCCAACATCGCCACGTGGGCCACCTCGTCTATGCTCAATACCATCGGCTGCCACCTCTCAACTGCGTAATTATAGGCACATCAAGCCGTCACATGATTATAGCATCAAGTGGGGCTGGCCCGCAACCTTACCTTTACCTTATCCCCACCTTACCGCCGCCTTACTATATACATACAAATCGTACAGCTAAACCGCTTGACACGTTCGAGGCGTTCGTGTAGCATGGTGCTGGGCGTTGGCGACACGAGGGGAGGGGCATGGCGGTCGGGGAGACAACTGAGCAGCGGATTAGGGCGCGGGGCTGGGGCGGGGTAGACAGCCGCATCCTCGGCTACCTGTTGGTGCTGGCGGCGGCGGCGTTGTGGGGTTCGCTGGGCATCATCTACAACACGCTCAAGGATATGGGCGTACCGGTGGCTGTCACCGTGTTTTATCGTGCCTGCTTCGCCGCACTGGGCCTGTTCGCCTATCTCGCGCTGCGTAACCGACAGGGCTTGCGCCTCCCCCGCCGCCATTTCGGGTTGTTGCTCGGCTACGCGCTGATTGGCATCACCCTGTTCTACACCATCTACGGCCTCAGCACGGTGGTGAATAGCGTGGCGGTGGCGGCGGTGCTGATGTACACCGCGCCTGCGTTCGTCACCCTGTTCTCGTGGCGGTTCTGGGGTGAACGGCTGGGCGGGAGCAAGCTGGCCGCCTTGCTGCTCACCTTTGTGGGGGTGGCGTTGGTGGCCCAACTGTACGATGCGCGGCAACTGAACTTCAACTGGCTAGGACTCGGCCTCGGCCTCGCCGCTGGCCTACTCTACGCCTCGTACACCATCTTCGCCAATCAGGGCCTACGTGGCGGCCTTGCCCCACTCACGGTGGTGTTCTGGGCGCAGGCGTTGGGGGCGGTGGGATTGCTGGCATTGGTGCTATTCAATCTCAGCCCCGACGCGGCGGGCAACTTCCACCCTAGCTTCGACCTCGGCAGGCTGTTGGTCGCGGGGGGGAATTGGGGGGCATGGCTGCTACTGCTCACTGCCGGGCTGGTCAACACCCTCGCGGCAGCGGGTTGCTACGTCAGCGGTCTCGCCCGCCTCGAAACCGGCGCGGCTAGCATCGCCTCCACCTTTGAACTGGTCTGCGCCGCGCTGCTCGGCTATCTGTTCCTCGCCCAACCGTTGGCGGGCTGGCAGCTACTCGGCGGCGGGCTAGTCATCGCCGCGCTGCTGCTGCTGGCGCGGCAGAGTGGTCGCTATCCGGAACCATGAACAACTCAAACCTCAAACCTCAAACCTCAAACCTGCTCGCCTCGCTGCTGTTCATCACCGCGGTTGGCCTGCCGCCGCTGTTGATGCCGCCCACTACGGTCATCAGCAGCTACTTGCAACGTTACGGGCCGTCGGTGCGTATAGTGTTCGGTGGCGACATCATGCTGGCGCGGGGAGTGGACGCGGTGATGCGGCGGGAGGGCGATGATTACCCCTTCGCCGCGATTAGCGACACTATTCGCGGGGCGGACTTCGCGGTCGCCAACCTCGAATCCACCCTCACCGACCAACCCACCCCCGCCCAACCGGACGAGCGGTGGATTAACCTGAAGGCCCGTCCCGCCACCGCGTCCGCCCTTGCCCGCGCCGGTTTCGACCTGCTCACCGTTGCCAACAATCACGCGCTCGATTATGGGGCGGCGGGTCTGCGTGACACGGTGGCCGCCCTCGATGCGGCGGGGCTACGTCATGTGGGCACCGATAGCCAGCCCAGCTTCGTCACCATCAAGGGTTTGCGGCTGGCCTTGCTCGGCTACGATTGCGTCAACACCAGCGTGCCGCCCGCCGGTACGTCGCTGGCCGCGCTGAACTGTGGCGGACCGCAGGTAGGAGCGACAATTGCGCGGGTGCAGGCGGACATTCGGGCGGCGCGAGCGCAGGCCGATGCGGTCATCGTGATGATGCACTGGGGCATCGAATACCAGCCCACCCCGCTCGACGCGCAGCCTGAACTAGCCCAAGCAATGTCCGATGCGGGGGCGACCCTGATTGTGGGGGCACATCCCCATATCGCGCAGGGGCTGGCGATGGTGGGCGGGGCGGTGGTGGCATACAGCCTCGGCAACTTCGTGTTCGACACCCGCCAACCCAGCGTGGCAGGCACCGGGATGCTGCTCGCTGTCACCCTCGACCGGCGCGGGGTGGCCGCCGCGATGATGCGCCCGCTGCACACCTATCTGCAAACGCGGCGGCTGGACGTGGACGACCCCCACGCAGTCGCAGCCACCGCCGCCGCCGCCCGCAGCAGCGACCCGGCGATGCGCTGGCTAACCGTCAGCCCGCGTCCGCCCCGCGACCTATCTACCCCGCCTAGCGCGGCGGCGGTGCCGACCCCGACGCTGGCTCTCGCCTACCAGCGGGTGGAGCAGCCTGATGTTGCGCTGGCCGACCTGAACGGCGATGGCGCGGACGAGGCGATGGCCCTACACGATGGCAGCCTGAGCATCTACCAGTCGGGGGGTGATGGCGAATGGCAGCCGCAATGGAGCAGCGGGGCGCGGGTGCAGGTGCGGCAGTTCGCGCTGATGCCCCGCCTCGGCGACTATCCGGCGGTCATCTACAACCTGTGGCAGCCGGATTACCGTTGGGGGGGCAACGGGGCGTTGAAGAACCAACTCTGCATCGTCGGTTGGCAGCCCCGCCAGCGGCAATGGGCGGCGGCCATCTGCCTGCGCCCCCTCGCCAGCCTCGCCCAGCGCATCAGCGTGTTGGACGACGCGACGGGGCAGACCAGCTTCCTCGCGGTGTTGCCGGGGGCCGACCCCGCGCAGGCGGCGATGAGTATCTGGTCGTGGGACGGCTTCGGCTACGCGCAGGAATGGCAGTCGGCGACGCACGGCTACACCCGCCTGTTCGCCGACCCCGCCACGCATCGGTTCTGGTATCAGTTATTCACCTCGGTAGGGGCGGAGCGGCGTTCGCCCCCATCACGCACCCCCGCTGCGGGGCGGGGTCAAGTGAGCGCACTGACGTAGCCCGTGATGCGGCAGGATAACGATAAGGGGGGAAAGAATGCAGTCCAAACAAATCCGGCGGGTCGGTACTCTGATAGCGGTCATGATGGTGGCCCAGTTGCTACTCGCGGCCTGCGACATTGGCAACAGCAGCCCCCCCCCCCCCCCCCCC
>JBBSEE010000162.1:0-6302 GCA_038239995.1 Chloroflexia bacterium
GTTTTGAGTTATGAGTTATGAGTTATGAGTTGACGATAGGAGTTATGCAGTTGCTGCTGGATTGGTGACGGTTGGTATAGGACGAATCGCATCCACCCCCAACTAGGCCGAACCGCATTAACCCAACTCAAAACTCAAAACTCATAACTCAAAACTATCGGTCAACTTCGCCCAGTACGATGTCAATGCTGCCGATGATGGCGACGAGGTCGGCAATCATGCTGCCCTCGGACATGGTGATGATACTGCCGAGGTTGACGTAGGATGGGGCGCGGACGCGACAGCGATAGGGGATGCTCCCCCCCGTGCTACACAGGTAGTAGCCTAGCTCACCTTTGGGCGACTCCACAGCGGCGTAAACCTCACCGGCAGGGGCATTGAAGCCCTTGATGGTGATGATGAAGTGCCGCTGCATCGCCTCGATGCTGCTCATGGTCGCGTCACGGCTAGGTAGGCTGATGTGGGGGTCGTCCACCATCACGGGGCCGTCGGGCATCTGGTTAATCGCTTGCTCGATAATCTTCAGGCATTGGCTCATCTCCTCGATGCGGACGAGGTAGCGGTCGTAGACATCACCGTGACTGCCCAGCGGCACATCGAACTCCATACGGTCGTAGACCGCGTAGGGGTGGGCTTTACGCACGTCGTAGTTGACCCCACTGCCACGCAGGCTCGGCCCGGTCAGCCCGAAGCTAATCGCATCCTCCGCGCTAATCACCCCAATGCCCTTGACCCGATTGAGGAAGATGGGGTTCTCCTTCAGCAGCGATTGGTACTCGACGAGGTGCTTGGGCATGGCGCGGACGAACTCCATCACCCGCTCCTTGAACGAGGGCGGCACATCCTGTGGCAAGCCGCCCACCCGCATCGCGTTCAGGGTGAGGCGGGCACCGCAATATAGCTCAAAGATGTCAAGTATCGCCTCGCGTTCGCGCATCGCGTAAAGGAACACGGTAATCGCCCCGATGTCCATCACGTGGGTGCCGAGCCAGAGGCAGTGGCTGGCGATGCGCTGCAACTCGCCGAGGATGACGCGGATGTACTGCGCCCGCTCTGGCACCTCGATGCCGAGTAGCTTCTCCACCGCAAGGCAGAAGGCGTGTTCGCTGGTGAAGGCGGCCACGTAGTCCATGCGGTCGGTGTAGGGGATGAACTGATTGTAGAACATACTCTCGCCCAGCTTCTCCATCCCACGATGCAGGTAGCCGGGGTCTACGGTGACACGGTTGACCGTCTCGCCCTCGATGTCAATCAGCAGGCGCAACACGCCGTGCGTGCTGGGGTGCTGCGGCCCCATGTTGAGGGTAACTTCCTGTCGGAAGATGTCCTTGCTGGGGTCAATGAGGGTGCGGCGATCGGCGGCACTGGGCATCAGCCCGTAGCCCGCTAGTTCATTGGTGGTATCTTCGATTGACCTAACCATGATAACCCTCCAGTGGGTAATCCTTACGTAGGGGGAAACCCTCCCAGTCTTGGGGCAACAGCACGCGCTTGAGGTCGGGATGGCCGTCGAAGATGATGCCGAACATATCGTAGCACTCGCGCTCTTCCCACGCCGCGCCCTTCCACAGCGCATGGGTGGAGGCAATCTTCTCCTCCTCGCCCACTGCCGCCTTGACTCGAATGTGCTGATTATACACCAGCGAGTTCAGCTCGTAAATCATGTCGAAACGCTGCTCCCGCTCCGGCCAATCGGTGGCGGTCAGGTCGGTGAGCATATTATAGCGCAGGTCGGGGTCATCGCGCAGGAAGGTCAGCACCGCGATGATGCTCTCCTTGGGCACGCGGATGGTGGTCTCGCCGCGAAAGTGGATAACCTCTTGGATTACGCCGGGGAACTGGGCGGCCAGCTTACGCACCGCCAACGCTTCCATTTCGCTGCTGAGGTCGAGCGGCTGGCTGTTAGTTTGCTCTGCCATATCAGGCCGCCTCCTGCGCGGTGGGGCGGGCCTGCACGTCAATCGGGCGGCGGGCAATGCTCTCGCCCTTGATCTTCTCCATCAGCTTGAGGATACCGAAGCTCTGCGCCTCTGGGTTGGGGGGGCAGCCGGGCACGTAGATGTCCACTGGCACAATTTCGTCAATCCCCTGCACTGTGGCATAGGTGGGGAAGGGGCCGCCACTGGACGCGCAGTTGCCCATCGCGATTACCCAACGCGGCTCGGCCATTTGGTCGTAGATAGTGCGAACCACCGGGGCCATCTTGTATGTGACTGTGCCGGAGACAATCATCACGTCGCTCTGGCGCGGGCTGAAGCGGAACAGCATCCCGTATCGCTCTAGGAAGTCGAAGCGGCTGATGCCCACTGCCATAGTTTCAATCGCGCAGCAGGCCGTGCCGAGGATGAGCGGCCACAATGAGGATGACCGCGCCCAGTTGAACAGGAAGTCAACAGTGGTGGTAATTACCCCCGGCTTGAAGCGGTTGTCTATGAAAGCCAATCCAATGCTCCTTTCCGCCAAGCGTAGATATAGCCAATCACCAGCAACACGAGGAACAATATCATCTCCACCAGCCCATACCAACCGATTGCCCCATAAGCGGCAGCCCAGGGGTACAAAAATACCGCCTCGATGTCGAACACCACGAACAGCATCGCAATCACATAGTAGCGCACGGTGTAGCGTTGCTGGGCAGTGCCGATGGGCGGCATTCCACTTTCGTAGGGGCTGAGTTTGGCTGGGTCGGGTCGTTGAGGACGGGCGACGCGGCCTAGATTGACCATGACGATGCCCAGCCCGAACGCGATGGTGAGGTAGATGCCGATAGTGGCCCACGAGTCGATGTTCTGCATGATGCTATCCTCTCGCCTGAAACTGGCAACCTTCGGGTTGCCCTCTGCGGCACCGGCTGGCTGCGCTGCGGGCCAGCGCGTCGGGTCAGGTGTCGGATTGTGATAGAAAATACAAACTCGCAGGGGTATTATAGCACAAATTATGCCTGTTGTCTATAGCGCAAAGCCGCTGTCAAGCGGGCAAATTGGGGCACCTTTTTAACTTACTTCCGTATCAGCATTGCCCTGATAAGCGGCCACTTCGCCGGTCAGCACCCGCGCGGGGACGTTGCCGTTGGCGGCGGGGGCGGATGCTGGTTCGCCATCCTGATGGGCTAGCTCCTGCCGCAGCTTGGCTAGTTCTAGCTGGGTGCGTTGCTGCTCGGCGATTAGCTCCTGCATCTGTAGCTCCATCTTCTTGCTACGGTACAGGGTCTCCTCGGTCAAGCGGCGGCTGGCGGCAATCACGTCAGCGAGCAGGCCGAACAGGAAGATGATGATACCCAGCATGAAAGCAGTGGTGCCGAAGATAGTGGACTGCACATGGCGGTCACTCTCCGGGTGGTTGAAGAAGTACCAATAGATGAAGCGCACGATGTAGAAGCCGCCCACCAGCATGAAGATGAGGCTGAAGTAGAAGAATATCTTGAGCGGCTCGTACAGGGCGTACATCCGCACGATGGTGCTGCCCTGCTTTTTCAGGAAGTCCCACGTGCTACGCATCAGCCGTGAGGGACGGGTCACGAGGTTGACGCTGATAGGCACGTAGGCGACGGTCAAGTTCTTCTTACCCGCCTGTATAATCGTCTCAGTGGTGTAGGTGAAGTTGGTAATCACGTTCAGTTGCAGGGCGGCCTCCCGACTGAAGGCGCGGAAGCCGCTAACCGCATCCGGCACCTGTGTACCCGACACGCGGCGCACCACCCAACTGCCGAACCCTTGCAACGCCTTCTTTATCGGGCTGAAGTGTTCCACATTCTTCACCTGTCGGTCACCAATCACCATGTCGGCGCGACGTTCCAGTATCGGCTGGATTAGGGCGGGTATCATCGCGCCGGGGTACTGATTGTCGCCGTCGGTGTTCACGATGATGTCCGCGCCATGGCGCAGGCAGCTATTCAGCCCGGTCTGAAACGCGACCGCCAGCCCCTTGTTCCCCACATGACGGATGATGTGGTTGACCCCCAGCCGCTGCGCCACCGCGACGGTATCATCGGTGCTGCCGTCGTCAATTACCAGCGTTTCGATTACGTCTACGCCGGGGATGCTGGTGGGCAGGTCGCGTATCACCTGCGGCAGGGTCTCTTCCTCGTTGAAGCAGGGTATTTGGATAATCAGCTTGACCAAGACAACTGTCCCTTTCCAGTCCACCATCATCACGGCAAATTGCGGGCCAAAGGCGCTTCAGGCATGGGTTGGATTATCCAACTTATCCGCGCCCCGCGTAGGCATCGGCGCGGGTTGGTTCGGTAGCTTCGGGGGGCGACTGCCAGCTTCATCGTGCGGGGGCGCGGCCTGCGTCCGTTCGCCCATCATCGCCCCCAGCAGAGTCGCCAGCCCGCTCAAGCCATCCACCGTGTCGGTGATGCTAGTGGCCGACTTTGCCAACCCCTGCGCCGCCATCTGCAACTGGTGCATGGTATCCACCATCTGCTGCGAGGCGGAGCGTTGCTGCTGGGTCGCCATGGTAATCGCCTTCGTCCTCATGCTAGTCGCGCTCACGAGGTCAATCACTTCGAGGTTGGCATCGGCGGCGGCGCGGGCTTGGGCGGCCCCCTTCGCGCTCTCCTTCAGGCCCTGCTCGGTTGCCATCACACTGGCGGCATTGGCCGCCTGTATCTCGGCCACCAGCCGCCGAATCTTGCCCGCCTCCTCCTGCGATTGCTGGGCTAGCTTCTTCACCTCCGCCGCGACGGTAGAGAACCGCTCCCCCTCCGCTCCCGCCCCTGCGGCTTCGATGGCGGCGTTCAGGGCGAGCAGGTGGGTTTGGGCGGCGATGTTGGATACGACCAGCACCACATCGCTGATGCCTTGTATCCGCTCGTTCAGGGCTACAGTGCGCTCTACAATCTGCTGCACTTGGATGCGGATGACCACCATCGCTTGTAGGCTGGCGTTAACCGCTTCCTGCGAGGCGTTGACCGCGTTGAGAGCTTGCTCGGCGAGTTGGTCTACCTCGGTGGCCGCCTCGGCAATCTGCAACGCGGTCTGCGACAACTCGGCCACCGTCGAGGTGACTTCGGCCAACGAAGCGGCCTGCTCTTGCACACTGCTGGATTGTTCGGTGGCGATGCCGCGCAGGTGGCTGATGGCCTGCACTACGGTAGTGCCCGTCTGCCGCTCGGCACTCTGCTTGCTCCGCAGTTGGCTCAACGCCGCCTCCAACTCCAAGGTTCTAGCACTGGCCTCGGCGATGGCCCGTCCTTGCGAGGAGGTGAGCAACCAAGCGGGCACCGCCAGCCCCACGAAGAGGAGCAGCACAATCACCATGCTGTTAAAATCGGGATTGGGGTTTAGGAATGTGCCTACGATATAACCAACCCCTGACAATAGGGTGATAAGAATAATCGCCTGCTGGTCAATCAACGCCCCCGACATGGCAATCGCCAACGCATAGGCAAGCAATCCCAACCCCAACTGCTGCTCGGTGGTCGCCCCGCTGCTGAGTAGCGACAAGGCGATGCAGAAGATGTAGGAGCTAATCCGAATATCGAACACCACTGCGGCGACCGCAATTGCCACCCCCCCAACCAGTGTAATTGAGCTTTCTACCTTCGCGATAGTAATTTGATAGAAGAACAAGCTGAGAAGCCCGGCCAAAGCAGTGCAAAGCCCGATGAACACCAATATCCACCGCCGCGTGTTGGTGGTCACTCCGCTATTATGATTACCTCGTTGTCGCACTCGCGCTCCACCCTCGGCTGGTTCGATATTGTCCGCATTTATGTTCGCCTTGTGTATAATATCGCTATCACGCCCCAAAGTCAATCATTGTCCCCAATGCGGTATAATAAGCGCAACTCAACCGAACAAGGAGCAAGCGCGTGAAGGCAGAAATCCTCTCGATTGGCACCGAACTGCTGCTCGGCAGCATCACCGATACCAACGCCAGTTGGCTGGCCCAGCGGCTGGCCGATTTGGGTATAGACCTGTACTACGTCTCGCAAGTGGGCGATAACCTCGGTCGCATCGGCGAAACCCTGCGCCGTGCCCTCAGCCGCGCCGATTTGGTAGTGACCACCGGCGGGCTTGGGCCAACCAGTGACGACCTCACCCGCGAGTCCATCGCCGCCACGCTGGGCGAGCAAATGACGGTGCAGCCGGAACTGGAAGCCCCACTCCGCGCTTACTTCGAGCGGCGGGGGGGGCAGATGCCAGAGAGCAACCTGAAGCAGGCCACCCTCATCCCCTCGGCTCGCGTCCTCGCCAACCCGATAGGCAGCGCACCGGGGTGGTGGACGCAGCCGCAAGCGGGCGAGTTCGCGGGAAAAATCATCGTCTCCATGCCCGGCGTTCCCTATGAGATGA